>JALSSH010000476.1 GCA_026984385.1 Ardenticatenia bacterium
GTTCTTGCCCGGGATTGTCGTCGCAACCTTGGGGTTGGTCTGGGGGCTGCGCGCCGTCGGAAAGATGCGCGCCCGCCAGCCGGAAATGCTGTATTGGCCGCTGTTGGCCGCCATCCCCATCTTGACGCTGTTTGTCGTTTCCATTGTGCTTTTCGCCAAGTACAAAGACCGCTATTTTATGATCGCCATGCCCGCGTTGCTGGTGATTTTTTTGTTGGGCTGGCAACGCGCCCCGCGTCTGGCCCGCTACGGCGCGGTGGGCGTGGTGCTGCTCACCGGCTTGGGCCAAGTGTTGCATCTTTACGCCAGCGGCAACTACGAGCGCACCGCCTGGAGCAAGGCGGCGCAAGTCGTCGCCAGCGAGTATCGCCCCGGGGATTGCGTGGTCTTTTCGCGCTGGTCGTTGCAACAAGCCTTCGCCGCCTCTTTTGCGGGCGACCCGCAGATCGTGGAGCAAAGCGTGCTGGCCCGCACCGCCTCAGAGCTTAACGCACTGGCGGCGCGTTGCCAGCGACTGCTCGTGCCCTACCGCTTCGAGTACGAAGACCATCACCGCCAAGAATGGGTGCGCGACTTCGACCCATTGGGGCCGGGCATTTCTCCGTTGGCGGACTGGCTCTACGCGCACCGCGACGGCGTGCTCGGGCGCTGGGACTTCCAGGGCGTGACGGTCTTCGTGGTGGCAACCGCCCGCCCGTGAAACATGCTATACTGCGAGCATTGAGCCGAACTCAGAACAACGACGGGGAGCAGCGGCGCGATGCGCGTGCTGATTGTGGGCGAAGTGCCCTTCGTAGACACGCTCGCGGGTTTATGCCGTGCGCGGCAACACAAAGTGGACCTTTTCATCGCTGACGAGCTAGAAGACCAAGCCGTGCTCGACCGCATGGTGCGGGCGGCCACACGTTGCCAGATCGCGGTCGAAAGCCTGAACGAGTCCACCGAAAGCAAAGAGTGGCTGGTGACCGGCATCGAGGCCAATTTGTCCGCCGAAACGCCGCTGCTGGTCAACGCGCTGGCCGCCAGCGCCACCGAGTGCGCCGGATGGGTGGAAAAGCCGTCGCGCGTGGTTGGCTACGGCTTGCTGCCGCCGATTACCTTGGCCGGCTTGGTGGAGTTCGCGCCCGCCTTGCAAAGCGATTTTGAAATGGTGGCGCGTGCGCGGCGCTTTTTAGAAAGCGTGGGCTTTGAGGTGGTGCGCGTGCCGGACGCGCCCGCCCTGGTGCGCCCGCGCGTGGTCTGCACCCTGATCAACGAGGCCGTGCGCACGCTCAGCGCTACGGGCGTCACGGTGGAAGAAATAGACGCCGCCGCCCAGGGCGGTTTGCACTACCCGCTGGGCCTGCTCAGTTGGGCGGACGTGATCGGCCTGGACGTGGTCGTGGGCACGCTGGAGGCGCTCTGGCGTTATTGGGGCGCCGAACGCTATCGCCCCGCCCCGCTGTTGCGCCAAAAGGTCTTCGCCGGCCATCTGGGCAAAAAGAGCGGGCGCGGCTTTTACAGCTACGAGACGCCCGCGCCGGACGCCGTCAGCTAAACGCGGCGCAACCGTCGCTTTGCAGACATGCGCCGATGCGTTAAGCTCCCTTCGCGTCAAGCAGGCGAAAGGAGCGCCCGATGCTTTTTGCGATCAACTACTCCCCGCAAGCCGCAAAGTTGTTACAAAACGACGCCATCACCATAGACCGCTTCAAATGCGCCAGCGACTGGCCGCACCTGATCCCCGAAGCACGCCAATATCGTCCCGTCTACATCCACTTTAACCTGATCAGCGACCCGAACATGATCGCGCAGCTTGACGTGGACGAGGTGAACGCGCTTTGTGAGCAGACCGAAACGCCCTA
>JALSSH010000477.1 GCA_026984385.1 Ardenticatenia bacterium
GACAACGGCGTGTTTGAAGTGCAAGGCTACGTGCAATAGCGAGCTGAAATCAGGAGTGACCCCATGCCTATTCTCATCACCGGCGGCGCGGGTTTTATCGGCAGCCACCTAGCGCGCGCACTATTGGAACGTGACGAAATTGTCATCGCGCTGGACAACTTCAACGACTATTACGACCCGGCCATCAAGCGCCGCAACGCCGCTGAGCTGGCGCTCTATCCGCGCTTTCGCTTGGTGGAAGGGGACATCCGCAAGCCCAAAGTGTTGCGCAAATTGTTCGCGCGCCACAAAATCCGGCGCGTAGTGCACTTGGCGGCGATGCCCGGGGTGCGTCGCAGCATCTATGAGCCGACGCTCTATACAGAAGTCAATCTCAACGGCACGCTGCACGTGCTGGAAGCGGCGCGCGTGCACGGCGTGGAGCAATTCGTGCTGGCTTCCACCTCCTCGGTGTACGGCAAGACCAAGCGACTGCCCTTTGAAGAGTCCGACCCGTGCGACCGCCCCTTAGCCGCCTATCCGGCCAGCAAACGCGCCGCCGAGCTGATCGCGCACACCTATCACCATCTGCACGGCATGAACATTACCGTGTTGCGCTTCTTCAACGTCTACGGCCCCGCCGGTCGGCCCGACATGATGCCGATGCGCATCATGCAGGCGCTGGTGGAGGGCACAACGATCCCGATCTTCGGCGAGGGCAAGTTGGAGCGCGATTGGACGTACATTGACGACACCGTGCAGGGCGTGATCGCGGCGCTGGAGCGCCCGTTGGGGTACGAGATCATCAATCTGGGCGTGGGCGCGCCGATCTCGTTGCGCGCGTTCATCGAACGGCTGGAAGAACTTTCCGGCTTGCGGCTGCGCACAGAAAACGTGCCCACCCCGCCCAGCGACCCGCCGATTACCTATTGCGACAATCACAAGGCGCGAGAGCTGCTCGGCTTTGCGCCGCAGGTGCGCGTGGAAGAGGGTTTGGCGCGCACGTGGGAGTGGTTTTGCCGCTGGCGGGAAGAACAAGCGCGCCCCTGAGCGATTTTACGTGCCCCGCCCTTCCGCCGACAGTGTGCTTGTCGCGGGTTGACGGACAGCGGCGGGCGCTTTTTTGCGCAAATAGATATTGTGGCGCACCACCGCCACCCCCCACAAGGTCAGCGCCCCCCCGAACAACAGCCCAGCGCTCAGCGGCTCGCCCAAAATCAGCACGCCCGCCGCGCCCGCCACAATCGGGTTGTAGTTAAAATAGGCCGAAGTGCGCGTCGGGCCAAGCTCTTTGAGCGCGATATGCACGGCCACATAGCCGCCCACGCCGGAAAGCATCCCGCTATAGAGCACGTTCGGGATATTGTGGAGCGGCAACGTCTGGGCGGAAAAGTGCACCAGTTGCGGCGCGCTGACCGCCAACAACCCCAGCGTGGTAAAAATATACTTCCAGATCGCCATCGTCACGCCCCCCACACGGTCCACCATCGGCTTGCTGGTGACGTTACCCAGCCCGCCGACCATCGCCGCGCCGAGCACCAGTGCGCTGCCGACCAGATCGTCGTGGGAAAGCGAAAGCCCGTTGCGCGAACGGCTGAGCACGACCAACGCCATGCCCACCAGCGTCACGCTTATGCCGATCAGCAAACGGCGGCGGATCTCCACCAGCCCCAACGCGATGCTGAAAAAAGCCGTCCACGCCGGCATGGTGGCGACCAAAAGCGCGGTGTTGGCGGAGGTGGTGCGCTTGATGCCCAGCGCAAAGCCGATTTGGTAGAGCAGCGGCCCGCTGAGCGTGAGCAACGCCAAGAGCCACAAATCGCGGCGTGTGATGTGCAGCCAGGCGCGGTTATGCCAGCCG
>JALSSH010000478.1 GCA_026984385.1 Ardenticatenia bacterium
GACCAAGGTGGACCCGAGCGACTGGACGGTCACCGCGCCCACCGATCAGCCGACGCTCACGTTGATCACGTGCACCAATTGGGACGAGAACTACGGCGTCTTTTCGCAGCGGTTGGTGGTGCGCGCCGTGCCGACAAGCTGAGCACGGGAGGGAGACGCCCGCCGGTTTGGGCGCGCCGCCGAGCCGCGCTGCGCGCGGCTGACGCGCGGCATCCGCCGCGCGTAGTGCGCCGAAGGCGCACAGGCGGCGCGCCCAGCGGCCCACTCGCCGCAAACGTTCCCTTGCCGGGGCCGCGATGCTAACCGCCGCCCCAAACGCGGATGGTCAAGACCAGCGGGCGTCCGATGGTGATCGTGCTGTTCGGGTAGAGCAAATCCCACACGCTGTAGTAGCAACCGAAGACGCGCGGTGCTGTGCCGGTGAACGTGATCGGCGCGGACTGTTCGGTCACACCGACCGGCCCGCTCAAGAAGAAGTTGGGGCGTTCTTGGCGCGCAAAGTTCAGCCCCGTATATTCCTCGCAGACTTCTTGCACGCGCTCTAAGTTCACGGTGGCGTCCGGATTTTCGGTCAGGTCGGCGTTGTAGCTGAGCCGCGTTCCCTCCGGCCAATCGCAGTCGCCCACGTTTTCTAACACCAAGTCAAAGCTAAAGTTTTCGTTGGCGGGAACAAGCCGAGGGTTGCCCACGTCGCTGAAGGCGGGCGGCTGGTTGTAGTCTTCGGGTTGCGCCACGATGTACTCAAAATCGCAAGCGGCCAGCGTCAACGTCATATTGGGCGTGGGGGTGGCGGCGGCTTGTGTGGCGAAAAAAGCCCATGCCGCCGTGCCCGTCATATCCGGTGAGGGAGTGGCGCTCGGTGTGGGCGTGGCACTTGGCGAAGGCGTAGGAGTAGACGTGGCGGGAACGGTAGGTGTTAGCGTGGGAGGGGCGGTCGCCGTCGTAGGGCGAACGCGCGTGGCGGTGGCGGTGGAGAGCTGCTCACGCGCAGGAATTTCGGTTGGTTCAGAGTTGGGCGTGGAGCTGACGGGTGTTTCTGCTATGGCGGCCACTGCCGTCGCGGTAATGGGCGGTGGCGTGGGCGAAGGTTCGCGGAAAAGCCCTCCCAGCGCCGTGTTTTCTCGTCCGAAAGCCAGGAACGCGATCAACACCAGCGCCGCCGTACCCAGCGCCAACCCCAACACGGATAGCGGGCGCAAACGTCCCTCTGCCCGTGCGGGGAGGGCGACGGGAGTGGGTGGAGTGGTAGGCGTGGATGTTTTCAAGTTGGCGGGCGCGTTCAGCCGATGATGGCGCTCGGTGCTCAGCACGACCGGCTTGGTGGGCGGCAACGTGGCTTGGCGACGCGCGGGGGTATCCATCCCGGGGGCGCGGATCGGCGTGGGCATGTTGCCGTGCTCGTCCAGTGCGCTCAGGTCTTGGGCAAACTCGATCGCGGTTTGGTAGCGATTGGCGGGGTCTTTTTCCAGCGACTTGACGATGATCCGCGCCAACGCTTCCGGTAGGTCGGGCACAAGTTGACGCGGGTCGGGCAATGGCTCGTTGACGTGTTTCAGAATCAGCGCCAGCGGAGAGTCGGCCTCAAAGGGCAACTTGCCGGTCATCAACTGGTACAAGATCACGCCCAACGAGTAGATATCCGAGCGTTCGTCACCTGCCTCGCCCAAGCCTTGTTCCGGGGCCATGTAGGCCGGTGTGCCGACCATGCCGCCGCTGGCGGTAAATTGCGTGCCGGTCACCATCTTGGCGATGCCGAAGTCGGTCAACACGACGCGCCCGTCCTCGTCCAACATCAAGTTGGCGGGCTTTACGTCGCGGTGGATCATGTTGCGCTGATG
>JALSSH010000479.1 GCA_026984385.1 Ardenticatenia bacterium
GATCAAGCTGCGCCACCTCATGCCGACCGTGCTCCTGGGCATCGGCGCGTATAGCACCGACGCGTTCGGCTTTTATCTGATTTTGCGCGGGCTGGGCGTGGCCGGTTCGTGGCAACTGCTGGCCCAAGCCACGTTTATCCTCGGCTTTTCGGTGCTTGTTGCCTCGCTTTCTACGCTGCCGGGCGGCGCAGGCGGGCGCGACGTGACGGTCGGCGCGCTGCTGATCGGCGTGGTCGGGCTGAACAAGACCGACGCCGGCACCGGCACATTTCTGATCGGCCTGTTTCAGCTCTGGGTCGGCGTGGCGCTGGCCCTGGTGCTGATCGCTCTCTTCCGCCGCACGCTCTTCCCCGCCGCGCTAGAAGGCGAAATCCAAGCCTACGAAACCCAGCGCGCCCACTAAACACACAGCGTTCCCATCCGCGCATAAGCGGCGCGCGCGAGGTCGCCGCGTCAGCGGCGGGCGACGTGCGCGCCGCACGGGGGCGGGCGACGTCGCCGCGAGCCGCGCGCTCAGTGCGGCTTGCGGCGGCGAGGTCGCCCCCGCTTGCACGCCGTCCCACTGCCTACTACAATCCCCCCTATGAACACATACACGCCTTTACCGGACTTCACACCCACGTTAGAAGGCTTCCGCGCCGACGAGTTCTTGGCGCTGAGCGAAACACTGCTCGCCTTCCCGTTGGAACACGACCAAGCCGCGCTGGACGCCGCCCCCTTCCGCTTGGAACGGCCCGAAGCGCGCCCAGAAGCGCCGCTGCCCTCCCTGCCGCCGCGCTGGTATCCGCACCCCGCGCCTGCCGTGCTTGAAGCGGCCCGCGCCGCGCTAACCCCACCGCCCCGCCCCCCGATCTTCGAAGGGCGTGTGCAACTGGTCACCCGCGTTTTGCGCCCGCTGCTGGCCGGTGAAACGGTGCGCGTGCAAGGGGAAGCGGGCGTCGGCAAAAGCGCGTTGCTCGCCTGGATCGCCAACCACGAGCGCACCCGCCAACGCTTCCGCCGCATCTGGTGGATCGACGAACCCGCCCGCCTGGAACAAACGCTGGCGTTGGTGCTCGGCTTGCCGCAAGCGCTGGCCGAGCCGGACGCGGTTAAGCGGCGGGCCTGGCTCGCTGAGCGCCTGGACGACCATACGCTGCTGATCGTGGACAACCTCACCGCCGACGATCCGCTGCTGGACGTGTTGCCCACGCTGAGCGAACACGTGTTGCTGGCGATCGAAACCGTGCCCACGCCCCTTGACCCCGACGAGCCGTTGCCCGAAGACCCGCACGGGGTGGTCACGCTGCGCGGCCTGGACGACACCGCCGCCGTAGACGCGCTGGCCGCCCACGCCAACATCACCGACACACGCCGCCTACGCGGCCAGCTCTTGCGCCTGGCGACCGCACTCGGCCACCACCCCTACGCGCTGATGCTGGCCGGGCGCATGGTGCGCCACGACGGGTTGACGTTGGACGCGCTGGAAGAGTTGCTCGCGCTGGAAACGGACGCCGAGACCGAACAAGCCACCGCCCCAGGCGCCCCTGCCGAAGCTCCGCCCGAGCTGCCCAGCCTCAACCGCGCGCTGGACGTTTCGCTGGCGGCCTTGCCGCGCGACTACCGCCGCCTTTTCGACGCCTTCGCCACCTTCCCGAGCACAGGCGCGCCCTTTGAGGGGCTGTGCCACGTCGCCCGCCTCCCCAATCCGCTGAGCGCGCGGCGCGGTTTGCGCATGTTGGCCGCTTACGGCTTTGTGACGCGCGACCACCGCGCCCCGGACCGCTACATCGCCCACCCGATGGCCTACGCGCGCGCCCTGTCCGCCGAGGGAACGCCCGCCACTCCGAGCAAACGCG
>JALSSH010000480.1 GCA_026984385.1 Ardenticatenia bacterium
AGCGCATCGGTTTCCGTCCCTCTATCTGTTGGCCCCATCCCATTGTAGCGTGTTGGGCGGTGCGGAGCACATGACGAGCGAGGGCGTTTTTCCCACGCTCACCCTGCGACACAGGTTTGTGCATTTTTCCTCAAGAGCGTGAGCTTGTTTTGTGCAGGGCGATTTCTCCAACGTCCCCAAACGCGCAAACTCGCCCCGACTTGCGGCGCCCCTATCGCCCCGCCCCGTCAACATGATTGGCTGAAGTCGTGAAATCATGTACAATGAAGTCGGCAAGCATATTCCAACCTTCCGCGCGTACTATCCTAAGTCAATAAACTCCATCAAAGCTATGTTTAGGTCTTGCAGGGGGCAATGATGCAATCACCACAATCTTCACCGGTGGCTCCTGACACGGGCGAACCCAAGTCGGTAGACATCATCAAAGTGTCGGCGCGCTCACGCTCAACAGCAGTTGCAGGGGCGGTCGCGGGGGTCGTGCGAGAGCACAATCGCGCAGAGGTACAAGCTATTGGGGCTGGCGCTGTCAATCAGGCGGTCAAAGCCATTGCCATCGCACGTGGCTATTTGCGTGAAGATGGCATTGACGTCATCGTCATTCCCTACTTTACTGAGGTGATGATCGACGGCCAAGAACGAACTGCCGTGCGGATGACGGTTGAGCCGCGTTAGCGGCACGCGCCAAATTGCCGCAATGCTCACACGGCCTCCGAGTGGATCACGTCTTCGGAGGCCGTGTTGCTGTTACGGTGGGGCGTTATGCGCTCAGAACTATGTGCTTGTGTGGCTATACGTACATTTCCGCGAGGTCGCTCAATCGTCCTGAGCCGCGCGGCGCAAACGCTCGCGTTCCGCTGCGCTGAGCGAAAGGGTCGGCTCGTCGTGCCCGATGAGCTTGTCGTAGGCCGCGCGCAACAAGGCGGCGCTATGCGCCCAGGCGTGCTGTTTTTCCACCCAGGCGCGCCCCCGTTGCCCTAGCTCTTGCCCCAGGCGCGGATTTTCCAGAATCTCCACCACCGCCTCGGCAAAGCTTTGGGGCGTGTCGCGGATGAGCATGTGCTCGCCGTCCACCGCGCCCAGCCCTTCCGCGCCCACCGAAGTGCTCACCACCGGGCAGCCGCAAGCCAGCGCCTCCAACAACTTGAAGCGTGTCCCGCTGCCGCTGCGCAAAGGGCAAACGAAAAGCGCACTTTCGCGCAGGTAGGGGCGCGTGTCCTCCACAAAGCCGGTGACCGTGATCGCGGTTGTGGGGTCGTTGTGCAGCGCCCACAGCTCGGGGGGCGCGTCTTTGCCCAAAATCAGCAGTTGGAAGTCTCCCCGCCGCGCGGTGATCAGCGGCATGATCTCGTGGCGAAAGTAGAGCATGGCGTCGGTGTTGGGAAAGTATTTATAGTCGCCCATAAAGACCCCCGTGCGGTCATCGCGGCGGGTGCGCGGGTCTAGCGTGAAATAGTCCACGTCTACGCCATTGGGCGCGAGCGTGGTTTGCACGCCCGGGGTGGCGCGGCGCACGATCTGCGCGTCCACTTCGGACATCACGCCGACGGTTGTGGCATCAGCCCATGTGCGCGGCTCCCAAGTGCGCATCTTGAGCGCTTCTAACGCCACGCCCGGGCGCGTGTACCAAGGCTGGGCGACTTTGGCATGGCGTCCCCAGGCGATGTACTCGATAGCCGGTTCGGAAAGCAGCACGGGCACATCCAACCGCAAGGGCAGGTTCGGCATCATGTAGAAAGATTCCACATGAATCAGGTCAACCGCGTGCTGGGCCAAAAAGTCGGCGATGGCGCGTTGCATTTGCGGGGTGTGATAAAGCCGCATGGTGATCGGT
>JALSSH010000481.1 GCA_026984385.1 Ardenticatenia bacterium
CCTCCGGTGTGAAAGGAGAAAGCTGCTCGGCGTCGGTGTCGGTGGGCAACGTTTCGGGTTCAGGGGAAGCCGATGCGCTGTTCCCCAGGTTCAAGTTACGCACCCAGTCGTCGTATTCTTGCGGCGAAAGTTCATCTACCTGTTGGCCGCTTCCGTGCACCACATGGCCGGCATCTCGTGCCCAATCTACACTGGTAGGAGAAGCAAAAGGATCGGCAGCAGGCACACCCGGCACAGAAGGCGGCTCGCTTTCCGCAGGCGGCATGGACGGCGTGGAAAGCCAGTCCAGCGCATCATCTGGCGCGGCGCCGCTTCCGTCAAAAGGAGTTGGGCTTTCCTGCGGTTCGGGCACACCGCCGACCAGACTGTCGCCGGAGATCGTCGCAAATTCCGCCCCGATGGGAGGCGTGGACGGCTTCGGCGCGCGGCTGGGAGCGTTAGGCAAGGGCGGCTCAGGAATAGCGTCCCAGTCCAGCGACTCAAACGGGGGAGCGCTGGGAAGCTCAGAAGGTGGGAAGGGCGGGGCGCTATTCCCTTGGGGGCCGCGCTGCGCAAGCTTTTGACGTATCTTTTCCAACGCCTTGCGTGCTTTTTCGTTGTTCGGATTCAGCTCCAACACATTTTCCAAGCACGTTTGCTGATCTTCGAGCGAGTCCACCAGCGCGCTGAGGTAGAACCATGCTTGCTCGTGACGCTCGTTCTTCTCGACAACGTCCAAAAGCAAATCGCGCGCCTTGTCTTTGCGTCCGGCCTTAAAGGCAGTCACTGCCCGCTTGAATTGTTCATCTGGTGTCGCCATATGCGCTGACCTTCATCACCACGCTAGCAGAAAGGCAAAAACAGTGCGGTTTCTGTGGTTATGATACCACAGCCGCGCCGTTCGCACGCGGACGCGCGCACCGTTTTTTGTGGCGTGCCCTTCGCAGCGAGAATAACGCCGCATATTTACTTTGACCCGAGTTCGGGATAAGGAAACGAACGCCTTTCGTAACAGTCGCAACAACGCGCTGCCCCACTCGTCAGTTCGTGCTAAGATTGAGCAGACCCTCAAAATACAAGAATGCAAAGGGTAGGTGCTATGCCTTTTATCGAATCCCCGACCACGTTTTACATGGGGCGCTATGTGGACCCCAACACGCATGAGATGCAAGATACGGTGCTGTACTACGACTCGCGCGATCTGACCACACACGCCGTCATTTTAGGCATGACGGGCAGCGGCAAAACCGGCCTGGGCATCACATTGTTAGAAGAAGCGGTGATCGACAACATCCCCGCTATCATCATTGACCCAAAGGGCGACATCACCAACTTGCTGCTGACTTTCCCCGAGCTGCGCCCGGAGGACTTTCGCCCCTGGGTCAACGTGGACGATGCCCGCCGCGCCGGTATGGAAGTGGACGAATACGCGCAAGTGGTCGCCGAACGTTGGCGCAAAGGCTTGGCGGCCTGGGACATCACACCTCAGCGGCTGCGCACACTCAAGGAAAGCGCGCACTTCAGCATTTACACGCCAGGATCGGACGCAGGGCTGCCGATCAGCATCCTGGACGCGATGCAAGCGCCGCGCGGTGGCTGGCAACCCGGGGACGACGAGCTGCACCGCGAACGCATCAGCGGCATTGTCACTGCGCTGCTGGCGCTGGTGGGGCGCAACGTGGAGCCGGTGCGCGACCGCGAACATGTGCTGATCTCCAATATCTTTGAGCACGCTTGGCGTTCCGGACGCAGCTTGACATTGGAAGACGTGATTCGCCAGGTGCAAAAACCGCCCTTTACCACGCTGGGCGTTTTTAACGTGGACACGGTCTTCCCCGAAAAGGAACGTTTTGCGCTGGCTATGGAGCTGAACAACATCATCGCCGCTCCCAGCTTTCGCAGTTGGATACAAGGCGAGCCGCTGGATATCCAAAGCCTGCTCTACACACCGGAAGGTCGCCCGCGTGTGAGCGTTTTTTACATCGCACACCTCAGCGAAGCCGAGCGCATGTTCATCGTCACGCTGCTGCTGGAAAACACGCTGGCTTGGATGCGCACGCTCAGCGGAACAACCAGCTTGCGCGCGCTCTTCTACTTCGACGAAGTCTTTGGCTACTTCCCACCCTACCCTTATAACCCGCCCAGCAAAGAGCCGATTATGCGGATGCTTAAACAAGCGCGTGCCTTCGGCGTGGGCACAATCCTGGCGACGCAAAACCCCGCTGACATTGACTATAAGGGGCTGGCAAACGCAGGCACGTGGTTTATCGGCAAGTTGCAAACTGAAAACGACAAAAAACGTTTGCTCACCGGCCTAGAAAGCGTGGTCAACGCCGGCGGCAATCTGAACATCGCGGATGTAGGCAATCTGTTGGGCACGTTGCGCCCGCGCGAGTTTGTGTTGCACAACGTACACGATCAAGACGGCCCACAGTTTTTCCGTACCCGTTGGGCGATGAGCTATCTACGTGGCCCGCTGACACGCCAGCAGATCCGCGAATTGATGGCTGAGCAGCGTAGCCACCCCCTCTATCGCCCGAGCGCGGCGGTTTCTTCGCCTATTGCTCCGCCTGCCACCATGCCCCCGCCCCCACCTACCTTGCCGGAAATGCCGCCCACGCTGCCGGAAATGCCCGCTATGCCCCCCACTATGCCGGAGATGGACGCAGGCGGTGGAACGCCACCAGCGCCACCGCGTCAAACCCAACCGACATACAACGCACCTCCCTCTATGCCACCGACGGCATCCAATACCGCCGCGCCATCGCCCGGCGTCACAATGAGCGACGTGGGCGGCTATAGCGGCCAAGTGCCGCAAGGGTTCGGCGTAGCACAACCACCGCTGCCCTCGTCAGTGGCGCAATACTTCCTGCCACTGCGTGCCTCGGTGGAACAAGCCGCATCGCTTTGGGAACAGGAAACACGCCGCCGCGTGAGCAATTTGGCGGCTGCACGCTTAGCCTATGTGCCGATGTTATTGGCGCAAGCCGAAATCCGCTATGCCGACCGCAAAAGCGGGCTTTCGCTGCTGGAAACATACACCTACCTTGTGCCGGACGTGCAACGCGCGGGCCTGGTGCGTTGGGAAGAACACCGCGCCGACTACATCGATCCGCGCGACGTGGAAAGCACGCCTAGAGAAGGGGCGCTTTTCGGTGCATTGTCCCCGGGCTTGAGCCAAGCACGCCGCCTAAGCGAACTCAAACGCGAGCTTTCCGACTATCTCTACAAGACCGCCGCCGTCACGGTCTGGTACAACCGCGATCTCGCCCTATACGGGGAGCCGGGGATGTCTAAGCGCGATTTCCTGGTGCAAACGGCCACTATTGCTCGCCAACGGCGCGACGCAGAAGTGGACAAGGTCGCCTTGCGTTACGACGACAAATTCGACCGCCTAGAATCCAAACTCCGCAAAGCCGCGCGAGACCTCCAAGCCGGACGCCAACAGTCCGATGCCTTGCGCAATGAAGAGCTTTTTACAATGGGCGAAGCCGCGTTGAGCCTATTGCGCGGGCGCACCACGTACACGCTTTCGCGGGTCAGCCGCAGCCGCCGCTTTCGCCAACGCTATGAAGACCGCACTTTTGACGCTCAGCAACGCATCCAGGAACTGGAAGCGGAGATGCAAGAGACCGAAGCGCAGATGCGCCAGGAGTTGGAGCGCATAGACCGCAAATGGCGCGAAGTCGCGCGGGCGGTTGAGGAATATCGCATCACGCCGTACAAAAAGGATATTCATCTGAGCCTGTTTGGCGTGGGCTGGTGGCCGCATTGGGTGCTTTCGGAAAACGGCCAAGTGATTTTGATGCCGGCCTGGCCCTAAACCCGTCTGAAAACACGCGGGGCGCGCCGAAAATGGCCGCCCCGCCTCTTCCAAACCCATCCACACTTAGTCGTGGGTGTATTTTTCCAAGATGTGCTGAATCTCTTCCCCGTGAATGACCTCGTTTTGCTGCAAGGTCTCGGCGACTTCGTGCAGCGCCTCCATGTGTTCACGCAACAGCCCCAACGCGGTTTCTTGCGCTTCTTCCACCAGCCGACGCACCGCCTCGTCAATTTGAGCTTGGGTCTGCGGGCTGATCTCCGGACGGAGCATAAGCTGCTCGCCCAAATAGTTCGCGCCCGCGTCCGCCACATAGCGCACAGGGCCAAGCGCTTCGGCCATGCCGAACTCGGTCACCATGCGGCGGGCGATCTGGGTGGCTTTTTGCAGATCGTCGGCGGCGCCGGTGGAAGGCTCGCTGAAGATCAGCAACTCCGCCGCTCTGCCGCCCAACAACACCGCGATCCGTTGCCGCAGCTCGTTTTCGCTGATCAGGTACTGATCCTCTTCCGGCATCTGCAAGGTGAAGCCGAGTGCGCCTTTGGCCGTCGGAATGATGCTCACTTTGTGCACTGGCGGGGTATCCGGCTGCAACGCGGCGACCAGCGCGTGTCCGCCCTCGTGGTAGGCCACTCGGCGACGCACTTCGTCGCGCAGCGGAACGTTGCGCTGCAACCCCGCGACGATGCGTTCGAGCGCTCGTTCAAAATCCGCCATAGTCACTTGGTCAGCGTTGCGGCGCGTGGCAAGCAAAGCCGCCTCATTGGCAAGATTTGCCAGGTCGGCGCCGGAAAAGCCGGGCGTGATGCGCGCCAGCCGCTCCAAATCTACGTCCGGAGCAAGCGGCATTTCGCGCGTGTGGATGTGCAAAATTTGCAAGCGTCCGGCCTCGGTGGGCAGCGACACTTGGATTTGGCGGTCAAAGCGCCCGGGGCGAAGCAACGCGGGATCGAGGATGTCCGGGCGGTTGGTAGCCGCCATGATCACCACGCCTTGGTTAGGTTCGAAGCCGTCCATTTCGGTCAGCAACTGGTTGAGCGTTTGCTCGCGTTCGTCGTTGACGCGCAGCGCTCCGGCTGAGGCGCGTGCTTGGCCGATGGTGTCGATCTCATCAATGAAGACGATGCAGGGCGCTTTTTTCTTGGCTTGTTCGAAGAGATCGCGCACGCGCGCCGCGCCCACCCCGACGAACATCTCCACGAAGTCCGAGCCGCTGATCGAGAAGAAGGGCACGCCCGCTTCTCCGGCGGTGGCTTTGGCGAGCAACGTTTTACCCGTGCCGGGCGGGCCGACTAGCAACACGCCTTTAGGCAATTTGGCGCCCAGTTTGGTAAAGTGTTCCGGGTTTTTGAGGAACTCGATAATCTCCTTGAGTTCGTACTCGACTTCTTCCAGCCCGCCGATATCCTTAAACGTGACGCCGGTCAACTCGCCAGTCAGCTCGCGGGCGCGGCTCTTGGCAAAAGACATGATATGCTGCCCGCCGCCCATACGCTTGTAGAGGAAGTACCAGATCAGCGCGAAGGGCAAAACGGGGATGATCCAACCCAGCAACGTAACCAGTAGACCGTTGCCGGGAGGTTCGGCGCGGAATTGCACGCCTGCGTCCAGCAAATCTTGCACCAGCGTTTTGTCCTCCGGCACGGTCACTGTGTTGAAGGTGTAACCGGCGCGGTCGGCGGGCAAATCTTCCGGTGCGTTCGGCTCGCCCACGTCATAGAGCGTGAAGAAAATGCGCTCTTCGCCGAGTGTCACTTCTTTGACATAGCCTTTGGCGACATCCTGGCGAAATTGACTATAGGGCACTTCTTGCGCCTGGATGAGCAAGGGTTGGAAGATCAGCACCTGAAACAACCACATGCCCACCAGTGCTACGAAAAAATAGGCCAGCGAAAAACGGAGCTGGCGATGTTTTTTGTCCACGAGAAAACCTCCTGGTCAAAGTTTACAACGTCGCTGTCTTTATCCTACGGGCTTTGCATTGGCGTTGTGTAGGAAAACGCACAGTTTCCCGTTAGAGCACAAGGAAAATAGGCGCGTCGCGGCACAATTTGCCATAGATAGAACATTCGATCTATCATAGAAGCATAGAGGGTTTTTGAGGGAGATTATCTTATGCCTATTGCCGTCCCTATCCTTGATTGGCTGCTCACCGAAGGCGACGCCTGGGTACAATATCGCACGCGCCGCGATCTTCTCGACCAGCCGGAAAGTTTGCCGTCGGTACAGGCAGCACGTGAGGCCATGCTTGCCGACCCGCGCGTGGTGGAGATAGTGGCTTCGCTGCAAAATTGGCCCGGCCCACCCCTCAACAGGCACAAACAAGCCGGACATCACCTCCATCGGCTCGCCTTTTTGGCAGAGATCGGGCTACGCGCAGACGATCGGGGCATGAGCACTATCGTTGAGCGCGTATTAGCGCACCAGGCCGAAGAAGGCGCTTTTTTGCTGCGCTTTGATTTCAAACGCGGCAAGGTGAATACCAACGGCCCTGTGCTTGCCTGGATGTTGTGCGATGCGCCGTTGACGGTGTGGATTTTGTGCAAGCTCGGCGTGGGGGACGATCCGCGCGTGGGGCGGGCTGCGGCGCACCTGGTGGCACATTTGCGCGAAAATGGTTGGCCGTGCGCAACTGGTGGAGTGGGTGGCTTTCGCGGGCCTGGGCGCAAAGCCGACCCGTGCCCCTATGCTACGCTCCTGGCGCTCAAGGCATTGAGCGTTTACCCCGGCGAGCTGAAAAACAAAGAGTGGGCGATCCGAACAGGGATTGAAACGCTGCTAGGGCTTTGGGAAGCACGCGCCGAACGTCGCCCGTATCTTTTCGCTATGGGCACAGATTTTCGCAAGCCCAAATTACCGCTGGTGTGGTACGACATTTTGCACATATTGGACGTGCTGAGTTTGCGCAAAGCCGCACGGGACGACGCGCGCTACTGCCAGATGCACGCGGCGTTGTTGGAACAAGCCGACGAAGCAGGACGCTTTACCCCCGCTTCGATGTACCGCGCATGGAAGAACTGGGAATTTGCGGACAAAAAGCACCCTTCCCCCGCCATAACCTTGATTGCCTGGCGCGCCTTGCAGCGTAGCCTGTGAACAATGGATATTATGGACAAACGGCGGTTTGTGATCCGCGCGCCGGCTCTGTACAATCGCCCGCATGAACACACACACGCCGCATACTTCACGCCGCTGGTTTGGCTTCCGTCCGCGCACACTGATCGCGTTGGGACTGCTGATCGCGCTGGGAGCGGGAGCGCTCGGCGCGGATTTGGCGCTGCACGGGCGCGTTTATGAGCTGCTGTGGCAAACCACCGGAGAAACCGAGCCATTGGCGCAACTGCTCGGCTTCGGCCAATACCTGATGCGCTGGACGCGCGCTCAACCGCACACCGAGCCTTACGCTGATGTGCCGCTGGCGAACTTCAACCCCTTTGGCGTCAACACGTTTTTAGACCAAGAAGTGCTGCCGGAACGCCGCGAACAGCAAATACGCCTGATCGCCGAGGCAGGCTTTGGCTGGATACGGCAAGCGTTCCGCTGGGAAGATATCGAGATACACGGCAAAGGGGACTTTACCGACCGCCGCAACGACCTAAACGGCGACGGTCAGATCACCGCAGCGGACGCGGTCAGCGCTTGGGCCAAGTACGATCAGATCGTGGATTTGGCCGAGCAGTACGGGCTACAAATTTTGGTGCGGCTGAGCGCTCCCCCGCGTTGGAGTCAACCGACGGGGACGACCAACCCCTACACGCCGCCCGCCGACGTACAAGACTTCGTGGATTTTGCGGTCGCCGTCGCCCAGCGCTACAAGGGACGCCTGCACTACTACCAGATTTGGAACGAGCCGAATCTTTACCCCGAATGGGGCGACCAAACCGTCAGCGCGGAAGGCTATACCGAGATGCTCTGCCGCACTTACCGCGCGTTAAAAGCCGTTGACCCGCAGATCGTGGTGGTGACCGGCGCCATCGGCCCCACAGTGGACTTGAGCGGGCGCAACGCCTACGACTTGCTCTATGTGCAGCGCATGTATCAGGCGGGCGCGGGCGATTGCTTCGACGTGCTCAGCGTGCAAGGCTACGGGCTTTGGAGCGGCCCCACCGACCGCCGCTTACGCCAAGTGACGGTGAACTTTCAGCGGCATTTGTGGCTGCGCGACATGATGATCGCCAACGGAGACGCGCACAAGCCGATTTGGATCAGCGAGGCGGGTTGGAATCCTGTCCCCGACGACTCGAATATCGCTGACCTGAACCGCTACGGGCGAGTCAGCGCGCAGCAGGCCGCCGAGTGGTCGCCGCTGGCCTACGCCCGTGCGATCCGCGAGTGGCCCTGGCTCGGCCCGACTTTCTGGTGGTATTTCAAGCGCGCGGACACGTCCGAGCAGGGGCAAAGCTGGTACTATTTCCGCTTGCTAGAGCCGGACTTCACGCCCACGCCCACCTGGGAAACGCTGCGGGCCTACCTCACAAACGGCGAGCCGAAAACGCTCGGCGCGGGCAAGCACGGGGTGTGGCGCGGCGTGCCGCAAATAGGCGCGGATGGGACGCTGACATTGCGCGTGCGCGGGACCGGCGTGGGACTGTGCTTTGCAGAAAGTGGCACAGCGCGCGCACAAATTGATGAGCGTGTGCCCCGAACGTTCGAGGTGGCGGCGGGCACGTGCGTTTGGCTGGCACGCGATCTGAGCGGAGGTGACCACACCGTGAAGATAAGCGGCGCGTCGCCCGAAAGCGTGTTGGTGTTGGATTGGCGTTGGCGGCACGCACTGCCTTGGCTGTT
>JALSSH010000482.1 GCA_026984385.1 Ardenticatenia bacterium
GATCGTAAACGAGCGTGCCCGCAAGCTCGGCGTTTAGATAGTCCGCCAGAGCGTCTATGCCGTCGTGCTGACCGCGATCCCCGCCGAGCGGCAGCTCGCCACGCAGCGCGGCGCGCGTGCTCGGCAGCGTGCCCAGGGCGAGGCTCAACGCCAACCCCACCGCCACGCTCCGCCGTGCGCCGAGCGCGCGCCATACGCCGACCAACGCTCGCGCCGCCAAGATCAACAACAGCGGCGTCAGAGGATACAGATAACGGTCATAGGTGTTGAACGCGACGAGCCAATACGCGCCCAGCCAGGCCAATGCGTACCCCATCAGTGCCCAATCCAGCACGGCGGCGCGGTCACGACGGCGCACATCGCGCGCCAACTGCCACGCTACGCCCAGCGCCATTGCTACGCCTAACCACTCCGCGCCAACGGCCCAGCGTAGCCAGCCTAACCACGCGCCCAGACGCGCGACCACTTCATCGGAGCGGATGAGGCGGGTCGGCATGTTGTGGGCGCGCGCCAGCGCCCAAAAGCTGCGTGGCGCGCGCCCCGCGTCCCAAAGCATAAGCGCGCCCACGCCTAACGCTAACAGCGCAGCCAAGCGCACCGCGCCGCGCAAAACTTCGTGGGGACGCCGCCCCCACGAACTCGCCCATGCGATAGCGCCCAACCCCAACGCCAGCGGCACAACTTGCCATGCGGACGTTTTGCTGGCGACGCCCAGCGCCAAAGCCGCACCCGCCCACGCCCAACGTCTCCGCACGGCCAGCCACACGCCGAGCAATGCCCAAAACGTTGCTTGCACGTCGGTAAAGACGGTGGCGGCAAAGCCGAGCGCATACGGAGAGAAGCCCCACAACGCCGCTGCACTCCATCCCACCGCACGATCGCGATACAAATCGCGCGCCAGGGCGTAAAGCACCGCCACGCTCAGCAAGCTAAAAAAGACGTTCGGCAACCGCGCGCTCCATTCGCTCACACCCAGCGCGCAGAAACTCAGCGCCACGTTGTAGAGCGTCAGCGGCGGTTTGTCCAGCTCCGGATGATGTAGCAACAGCCAATCGCCGCGCAGCGCGATTGTGCGCGCTTGTGTGGCAAAGAGCGCCTCGTCCGGATGTAAACGCACGTCCACGCCCAACAACACGATCCGCACCCCTGCCGCTGCGATCAACAACACAAGCGCCGACCATCGCCAGGCCGACGCTTGTAGGAGGTTGCGGTTCATGGTGTTCGTGTGAGGTTGCGTCCCTAGTCTGTAAAACGGTAGCGGATCAACGTCCAAAGGGCTTGCACGCCGTCGCGCCAGGAAATTTTCTTGCCCTCGTTCCATTCACGCCCGTTGTAGGAGATCGGCACTTCGTAGATGCGATGGCCGCGCTTGAGGATTTTGGCCGTGACTTCCGGCTCAAAGTCAAAGCGGCGCGAGCGCAACGGGAGATCGCGTACCAGCTCTGCGCGGAAGACCTTGTAGCAAGTTTCCATATCGCTCAGGATGGCGTTGTACAGCAAGTTGGTTGTGAAGGTCAAGATGCGGTTGGCGACCATATTCCAAAAGAACATGGCTTTACGTGGCCCGCCCAAAAAGCGCGAGCCGTACACCACATCGGCAATGCCTTCTTCAAGCGGCTTGAGCAAAACGGGATATTCGCGCGGGTCGTATTCCAGGTCGGCGTCTTGGATCAGAAAGACATCACCGGTGGCGTGCTGAAAACCGGTGCGCACGGCAGCGCCCTTGCCCATGTTGCGCTCGTGGTAAATGATCTTCAGATCGTCGCCGCGCTCGATCCGCTCTAAAATTTCGCGCGTGCCGTCTGTTGAGCCGTCATCCACCACAATAATTTCGTGCGCCAACCCTACCGCCCGCACACGGCGAACGATCTCCTCGACGGTATTTTTTTCGTTGTAGCAGGGAATGATAACGGATAATTTCAAGCTCAATGCCGTTGTCCTATTGTTTTTTGCCCTCGCATGGCACGGAATTATAACCGACCCCAGCACCCCAGACAACGGCAAATTGCGGAGCTGGGGAAAGAAAGCAAGATGGGGTCACCTAACGTGATGTTGCATTCGCAGCATGAGTTCGTGCCCCGGCGCGTAGCGTAACCCGACCCGTTCGCGTACAATAACATTGTCCCCGCGCCGCAACGGGGAACCACTAAAGGATGCGACCATGTCCCGTTCTCGATGGATATATGTGTTCAAACGTCTGGCACTGCTCGAAGCCGTGATCCTTGTGCTTGTGGCCCTATTTTGCTTGCTGGCAGGCTGGCGCGCTGCCGACGAGATCGGCATGGCGCTGATGCTCGCCGGCGTGTTGGTGTTTGCCTTTGGCCCGATGACGCTCATGGGCGGCTGGAGCAACACGCGCTCTTGGGGCTACCAATACATCCAAACCATGCGCGAAGAAGCTATTGACGAGCGCGCGCGGGAACATCAGGCCGAAATGAGTAGCAACATGGGGTTGGTTTGGCCTTCGATGTTGCTGGGCAGTTTCACCATCGGGCTTGCGGTGATAGTGCAGATGCTCTTTGCGTGAGGGGGACAATGAGCCAGGGAGAATTCCCACCGCGCGTGACGCTATGCGTAGGCGCAGTGGTACACAGCGGCGACGGCGTGCTTTTTGTGCGCCAAACCTACGGCGAGAACCTGCGCGGTGTCTGGACGCTACCCTGGGGGTTTGTGCAGGGACGGCTGGACGACGGCTCGCCGGACCCGCCTCACTTGGCCGCGCTGCGCGAAACATTGGAAGAGGCGGGCGTCCGCGCCGAGATCGAAGGATTGCTGGGCATTCAGCAGCACGCCGCTTCGGATGGCTCGCCGCGCGTGTATTTTCTCTTCTTGTGCCGTCCGCTCAGCGGCGAGCCAACGCCCGACGGCGTGGAGACCGACGCTGCGCGTTATTTTACCCTCACCGAGCTGGAAGCCACCCCCGACCCCGTGGACCCGTTTTGCCTGTGGTTGGCGCGGCGGGTGTTGCGTGGTGAGCATCACCTCATCCCGCCTTGTCCCGCCAACCCTTACGCGCCTCATCTCGCTTTCCTCTGAGCGCACGCGGCGTGTTTCCCGCCCCGCCTGCGCCTATACTATAATCTTTCACACCAAAAGTTTTTGTTTGCCAATTTTTCATTCTGGAGCGAAGAGATATGCCATCCGACACACTTTCCCTTCCCTTTGAACTCAGCGAAGAGCACCGCATGTTGCGCGACGCCGTGCGCGAATTCGCCCAGCGCGAGATCGCCCCGATTGCCGCCGCTTTTGACGAAAGCGGCGAATTCCCGCTGGAAACGGTGCGCAAGATGGGTGAGATGGGCTTGATGGGCATCGAAATTCCCGAAGAATACGGTGGTGCAGGCATGGACACCGTCGCCTACGTGCTGGCGATGATCGAGATCGCCAAAGCGGACGCCGCGCACAGCACCGTGATGAGCGTCAACAACAGCTTGGTGAACTGGGGGCTTTACACGTTCGGCACAGAAGCGCAAAAACAAAAGTACCTTGCCCCTATCGCGCGCGGAGAAAGGATCGGCGCGTATTCGCTCACCGAGCCGCAAAGTGGCAGCGACGCCGCCGGTATGCGCAGCCGTGCTGTGCTCAACGACGCGGGCACACACTACATCATCAACGGACGCAAGAGTTGGGTCACCAGCGGCCCGATCGCGGATATCGTGATCCTCTTCACCATGACCGAGCCGGAAAAGGGGCATCACGGCATCACCGCGTTTATCATAGACCCAGAGCGCCCGGGCTTCATACGCGGCAAAAAAGAGCCTAAGTTGGGCATCCGTGCCAGCGCTACCAGCGAGTTGGTGTTTGAAAACTACGAGTGCCCGGTCGAAAACATCCTCGGCGCGCCCGGGCAGGGCTTCAAGATCGCTATGACGCTTTTGGACGCGGGACGTATCGGCATTGCGGCGCAGGCGGTCGGCATCGCGGAAGCAGCGTATGAGGCGGCGGTCGGCTACGCCCGCGAGCGTGAGGCCTTTGGGCACAAGATCGGCCAGTTCCAGATGATCCAGCAAAAGATCGCCGATATGAAAACACGCTTAGAAGCGGCGCGTTTGCTCACCTTCAACGCGGCCATCGCCAAGATGCGCCATGCGCGGACCGGCGCGCGCTACACGACGGAGGCGAGTATGGCCAAACTTTTCGCCAGCGAAACGGCCATGTTCATCACCCATCAAACCGTACAAATTCACGGTGGGATGGGGTATAGTAAGGAGTTGCCCGTAGAGCGCTATTTCCGCGACGCGAAGATCACCGAAATTTATGAGGGCACGAGCGAAATTCAGCGTATGGTGATCGCGCGGCGGGAGCTGGGCTTGCGCTGAGCCGCGCTCCAGGCAGACCATGCCGACGTTGCCGTCGGCAGCGAGCCTCCCCGCCCGACGGCGGGGCACGATAAGCGGAGGATTTTCCATGCGTGACGAAGAAAACCGGCGTTCGGACGCCGAGGACAACACATCCCCTGATGAAGCGAGGACAGCTCAAGACCCGCTCGCCAAAGCGCTGCGCGATCTGCCGCGTATGCGCCCCATCGGTGAGGGCGAAAGCGAAAAGATGACCTTTCGCCCGCCCCCGCCCACCGTCAGCCGTGTGAGCGGTATGGTGCAAGGTTGCGGCGGGTTGGCGCTGACCGTTGTTGCCGGAATTATGTTCTTGGCGGCGATGGGCTACGGCTTCTACCTGTGGGGACCGGGGTTGTTGCTTGCCAGCGGCTTGATCTTGCTGGCTGCTACGTTAGGCGTCTGGCGTGGGCAACGTGTGCCGATCATTGCCTCGATTGCAGCGTTGATCGTGGCGGGCGTGGTCGGTTACTTCTGGCAAGCGTTTGTGGTGGTGGCCGGTCGCCTGGTCCCGCTGGGGCAAATCGGCATGTTTCTCGGGCAAACTACCAGCCTGATCGCGCTCTTGCTGGTGGCGGCGCTGGTGACTAATGTGGCGAGTTTGCTGTATTGGAAGCGCTTATGGCCTTCTACGGCGCGCGGTCTGACGCTTTGGGTCGGTGGGGCGGTGACGCTGATCGTGATCGCGGTTGGCCTACATATCAGCCAACAACAACAGCGCGAAAACTGGCTGGATTCGCACCTGGCCGGTTGGCAGGCCGAAGCGGCTACCGATTCGCTCACGCTTGGCTCTAGTCTCAACGTGACGCTCGGTTACACCTTCACCACGTTGGATGATGGCGACGACGACCGTTACGAAGTGCGCCTGGCCGAGCTACAAGCGGCGGTGGACGCCGGCGCAGCAGTGGTACGCATGACCGCTAGTGGCGATATGTTGCTGGAAGCGCAAGAGCCGCGCATGTTCGGCGACGGGGACGATGAGGCGGGCCTCGCTAAGGCGCGGGCGCGCGTCGAGCGCCAACGCGCGGTGGAAGCGCGCTTCATGGCGGCGGTTGCCCAAAGCGGCGTGGACGTGATGTTGGCGGACTATCAATATTCGCCCTATTTGCTCGTGCGCGCCTACGAGGAAAAGCAGGACATCCCCTGGGAAGAATTTACCCAAATCCAGGAAAACCGTATCCGCTACTATGCGCGAACGTATCAACCGGCATACTACGAAGTGCTCAACGAGCCGAGCATGTACGACGACTATAGCCGCGTGGCTTTGCCGGAAGATATGGACGCGGTGGACGTCTGGGTACAGCAAGCCGAACGGCTGGCCGCCGCCGTGCGAGAAGAAAGCCCGCAAACTCAAATCGGCTTCAGCATCGCGCTCCAAGACGAGCTGGACGCGGAAATTTATTCCCGATTGATGAAGTCCGACGCGATCGATTTCGTCGGTTTTCGTGTGTACCAGCCTGGGGCCTTTCAGGTGCTCGATGAGCTTTTTGCCGAACGCGGCCATCCGCACGATTACGGCAAACAAGGGTGGATCACCGAAACGTGGTATGGGGCATGCGTAGCACCGCAACGCAGCCAAAGCCTGGACGCTAAATGGTTGGCCGCCACCATTGCCTACGCTGCACAGGGAGGCATGGATGCCGTCCTAGCGAGTGATTTGGGCTGCTTTTTGCAAAAAGGCGGCACACTGCTCGGCGACAATCCACAGCCCAACAGCCGCACCGACGTATGGCAGCGCTGGCACGAACTGATCTTAACCTGGCAACGCTCTTAGAGGGGCAAGCAAAAGCGCTGCCCGCTTCATGCTTCAGGGGGAGTCGGGCGGAGTGGGCGGCGCTTGAGTGTCGGACGCCCCACCGGAAAGCAAAAATTGCCGTGCACTCTGATAGTCATCAAAAAGGTAAATGAGAGTGCGCCCCGCCAAGCTATTCAATCTTTCCACCAGGGGCAGGAAGCGTTCAGGGGCATGAGCCAATGCCAAAGTGCCACGATTGGAGTGATAGGGGATAGGGCTATTAATGTAAAGCTCGACTATACTTTCCTCGTAGCCTTCGGCCTCGTTCATATCTAGCAACGTGTGGATCGGGCGCGGGGCATTGTCCAGGATGTTTTCCAGGTCTTCGATGAGAAACAACATATCCTGGTGGGTCACGACTCCATACCAGCGCGAGATCAGAATGTGGTTGGGAACAAGCCAGCGTATTTCAATGGGCATGGTCACTTCCGCCGGAAATACGTGCGTCCAAAGCGTTTCTCTCCTTTTCAGTATACTACAAGATAACACAAGATGAGAGGAAATCGTGAGCACAACAAGTCGCATTGCCCATATTGCTATTGTGGTTGAAAAGTTGGACGACGCGCTGCGCTTTTGGCGCGACGCGCTTGGGTTGCCTTTGGCGCACACCGAGCAAAACCCCGCCGAAAACGTGGAGATCGCGTTTTTGCCGTTGGGCGAAAGCGAAATCGAGTTGCTCCAACCCACTGCCCCGGAAAGCGGGATCGGCAAGTTTTTGGCCCGACGTGGCGCGGGGATGCACCATCTGTGTTTGGAAGTGGAAGATATCGAGGCGACGATGGAACGCTTGCGCGCGCACGATGTGGAGCTGATCAACGAAACGCCGCGCGAGCGTCCTGACGGCACGCGCTATGCTTTTATCCACCCCAAAAGCGCCTTTGGCGTGCTGGTGGAGCTTTACGAAGCGCCCCGCGGCTAAGCGCCATCTCCACCCCGAACAGAAAGGACGCACACCATGCGCCGAATAAGCCTTACTTTGCTGACTTTGCTCATGCTTTTGGTCTTGGCGTTGCCGCTCACCTATGCACAAGACGGCAATACTCCCCAGGGGGCGGCTTCTGCGGTGTTGGATTTTCCGCGCGATCATCGGCTGCATGATGACGACCCACGCATGAACGCGCATTATATCGAATGGCTCTATTTCACCGGCTTGTTGCGCGACGAAGAAGGACGGCTTTGGGGCTATCAAGTGACATTGTGGCAAATGCGTTTGTCTGTTTTGGACGGGCAAGAGTTGTTTGTCTACGATGTAGCGCTCAGCGACGTTTCGCAAAGCCGCCACATGGCTCATCGCGCCATGCCGAGCTTTCCTCCGACCGAACCGCTCGGCACGGTGACCCAAGAAGGCGCGCTCTGGCGCTATGAGGCCCCCACGCTGAGCATTACGCACGACGAGCAGGCCGACGTGTGGAAAATTGTAGCCCAGGGCGTTTCGTTGCCCGCCAAAGAGGATGCCCCGCCGCCGGACTTCACGTTGCAGCTTACGCTCCGCAACGACAAGCTCATCTACTATACCCAAATCCCGGGTGGTTTGGGCCCGAT
Source organism: Ardenticatenia bacterium (assembly GCA_026984385.1). Taxonomy (GTDB): domain Bacteria; phylum Chloroflexota; class Anaerolineae; order Aggregatilineales; family Aggregatilineaceae; genus JALSSH01. The sequence continues at coordinate 7,672 of JALSSH010000482.1, forward strand.
CGGCGGCTGCGAGCACGATTTGGAAACGCTGGATGGCTACACCTACTACTATTCGCACCCCGCGTTGAGCACCGAGGCCACGCTCTCACGTGACGGCCAAACGCTTACTTTGCAAGGCGAGACTTGGTTTGACCACCAATGGGGCAATTTCAGCCATTGCCAACTGGCCTGGGACTGGTTCAGCTTTCGGCTGGACGACGGCGGCTATGTGATGATCTTCCACACGGTGGACGCGCAAGGGCAACCGATCCCCGACTTGATCGGCATGACCTACATTGACCCACAAAGTGGGGATATGCGCTATTGGTACGGGGATCATGCGCTGAGCGCTCAACCGCTGCGCTACTGGGAAGACCCGCGCAGTGGCATCGCGTATCCGCTGGCCTGGGAGCTGCAAACGCCGCTCGGTGCGTTTGGGGTGTTGCCGCTTTTCGACAATCAGGCCATGCCCGCTTCTCATCAGCCTTATTGGGAAGGGGTGATCAGTGTCCGAGAAGGCGGTTTGGCAGGATCGGAGATCGGTTTGGGCTACCTGGAAGTAACCCGACCGCGTTAAAATAGAGGCGTGCGGTTTGTCTACGCACGATGTCGGGAGTAGGGAGGGCGCGGGAAACCGCGCCTTGCCACGTTAGACAAGGAAGCAGGAAACGCTATGAGCATCGTTAAGATCGCCTTTGGCACGGACGCCGACGGCGTCACCTTGAGCAATCGTTTTGGGCAGGCGTCACAAGTCGTTGTGGTCACCGTCGAGGACGGGCGCGAGGTGGCGCGCGAGGTGCGCCCTAAAGCACACCATGACCACGACCATCATCACCACGATCACGAAGGGGATTGTCATGGGCACGGCTGCGACGAACACGAACATGTACACGGTCATGGACACGGGGGCGGG
>JALSSH010000483.1 GCA_026984385.1 Ardenticatenia bacterium
GCACGGTCACGTCGGCCCCTCCGCGCCAGGTGCACGGGTTGGACGGGGTGCGGGCGGCGGTCAATTACTCCGAAGCCGTGCGGTCGGCTGTCCATGCTTTCAAATATGAGGGCCTCACGCATTTGCGCGACGTGCTCGGCGCTTGGTTGTGCCAAGCGGTGAGCGAAACGGCCTGGCGCGTGGACGTGGTGACGGCTGTTCCTCTGCACGCCGGACGTTTGCGTGAGCGTGGTTATAACCAAGCGGCGCTGCTCGCCCGCGACTTGGCCGAACGTTACGGGTGGGCGTTTGTGGCGGAGGCGCTCGTGCGCACACGGGAAACGGCCAGCCAGGTGAACTTGAGCGCGCAAGAGCGGCGGCAGAATGTGGCGGGGGCGTTTGCCGCGAGGCCGGATAGTGTGAGAGGGCGGCGCGTGTTGGTGGTGGACGATGTGCTGACCACCGGCTCGACGTTAGCTGCCTGTGCAGAGGCGCTCCGTGCGGCGGGCGCGGCGCAAGTTTTCGGTGCGACCGTTGCCGGAGCGGTGTTTGGGGGCGTGGCCGCTGAAGATGGCCGCCACGCTGTGTAACGTGTTGTGTAGATTGCTTGGCTACACGCTAGAAGGAGAGAACGATGGACCTTAAGATACACGCTCGCAATGTAGAACTCACCGACCGTCTGCGAGAACATGTAGAGCGCAAAGTCAGCAAACTCGACCGTTATCTGCCGAATATTCGGGAAGTGCGTGTAGATTTAGCAATCGAGCGACACAAGCAGTTGGAGCGCTGTATCGCTCAGTTGACGTTGTGGGACGCGCGCGGGACGATTTTGCGCGCGGAAGAAAAGCGCCAGTCCGATATTTACGCGGCGCTGGATATGGCGCTGGACAAGATGTACCGCCAGATTCGGCGCTATAAGGGCAAGCGGCGGCGGCGTGGTGGGCGCTCTGCAGAAGCGGAGCTGATGGCTCTAGAGCCGTTGCCCGGAAATATCGAAGCGGAGGAAGAGGCGGAAGACGAGAAGATCGCCATCGTGCGCCGTAAGCGGGTGGAGCTGATCCCGATGAGCGAGGAAGAAGCTATTGACCAAATGGAGCTTTTGGGGCACAACTTCTTCGTTTTCTTCAACGCCGAAACCGCCAAGATCGGCGTGCTCTATCGTCGTGAGGACGGCAACTACGGCGTGCTAGAGCCGGAAGTTTCCTAAGTCCATCGCGTAGCAACTTCGCCGAGAGCAAACTACCCTTGCTCTCGGCTTTTTTGTGGTGGGTGTAAAATGTCGCCAGGCGTTTTGTGGCGTTTGGAGAGAGAGGGCAGCGATGCACAACCAAACGGTGGGCGCGGTGATCATGGTCGGGCCAGGGCGCGCTTCGGCCCAAGAGCGCCTGGTAGATGCTGCGCTCCGTGCTTCGGCGTTGGATTTGTTGGCTTTGTTAGAAGCGCAAGGGATCGAGCCGATTATCGTGGCCGGGCCGGATTTGGGTTGGTTGCCGGAAGACGCGCCGATTACCCGCGATGAGGATAAGGGAGCGTTTCACTTCGGGCGACGGCTGGCCGAGCTGATCGAGCGTTACGCGCTTTCCCCCGTGATTTACTTCGGCGCGGGGAGTGCTCCGCTGCTTGACCGCGATCTTTTCGATATGCTGCACGGGTTGTTGCACCGCGCCGAGTATGTGCGTGATAGCGGCATTCCCACGCATATCGCGCTGACCAACAATTTGCACTCCAGCGACTGGGTCGGCATTTCCCACGCCCAAGACGCGCTGCGCATGATCCGCCGCGCAGAGCGGGACAACAGCTTGGCCTGGATGCTGCAAGAAAATTGGGACTACGATGTGCGCGTGCTTTCGGGGATGCGCCCTGTTTCCAGCATGGACCTGGACACTCCTGCCGATTTGGCGATTGTGCGTTTGCACCCGCGTTGCCCCGCTCATTTGCGCACCGCGTTGGTGGACGACCCGCTGTTGGCGCGTGTGCCGGTGGGCCGCGTGGTCGAGATCGCCGCGCAGGACGGGGCGCGCTTGGCCCTGGTCGGGCGCGTTTCACCTCTGGCCTGGCAGGCCTTGAGCAAGAAAACGCAAGCGTGGATACGCGCCTTTTCCGAAGAGCGCGGCATGGTCGCCAGCGAGCGCCTGGCGCGCGGTGAGGTGCGCTCGCTGTTGTTGCGCATGTTTGAGCTGTTGGGGGCGGAAGGCTTTTTCGCGGCGCTGGCAGAGGTGGCCGACGCGGTGATTATGGACTCGCGCGTGTTGATGGCCGCTGCCGGGCACTATCCGGACGCCGCCGACCGTTTCGCCTCAGACCTGTACATGACGGACGCGATCCGCGACGAGTGGCTGCGCGCCTTCACCGAGGCGGCGGCAAGTGCGCCGATACCCGTGCTGTTGGGTGGGCATGGCGTGGTGGCGGGAGGACTTTACGCGCTGAGCGACATGGTGGGGGAGCGACGGGCGCAGATGTGAAGTTTAGGATTGTCTTGCGATTTAGTGTTCTTTGTCTTTTGGCGGGTTGGGATCGTTTCCGTAGCTGTCTTTGCTTTGGATTGTGCCATCGCGTTTTTGGGTAATTAGTTCAACTTCATTGGCGCGGGCGATTTCTCGGCCAATTTGCACGGCTTCCTGTTTAGTGTCAACCACCCTGCTCGGCTTTTTTGAACCTTCCCGCTGAACAATCCATTTACCGTTGCGTGGAGATACCCAGACGTTTGGTTTTTTGGTTGTTTTCTTTTTTCCCATTGTTGTTGCTCCTTAATTTTGTCGAGTGACCACGCTACTATAGAACGCTTGATCTTATGATAGTATTTTGGCGGCGATGTGGGAATAGTACTAAAGTCTCGTTAGAGACGGCGCAGATGCACGTATTTTTGCAGCTCGTACCACGCCATCAGCGCGCTGAGCCGTAGCCCGTGCCAGCCGTCCTTATACCCTTCCAGCGTGACGAACCGCCAGTAAAAATGGCGTAGCGGCTGCGTGATGAACTTGTGCGGGCGTGGGCGGATGCCTTGTTCTTTGAGGATGCGCGCGTCGTATTGCACATAGCGGCGTTGTTTTTCCACGAACTGGGCGAAGCTGGTGTAGTTGTAGTGGATGAACGGCTCTTGCAAATAGCCCGCCTCACCTTCCAGCACGACCAGCTCGTGCACCGGGCGTTGCGGGTCATAGTGGGCGTGGGCACGCCGTAGCAAGCGTAGCTGATAGTCCGGATACCAGCCGGTGTGACGGGTCAATTTGCCGAAGATGTAATTATGGCGCGGAATCCAATAGCCGTCGTAGTGCTCGCTGGCGATGCGGGTGTGGATTTCGGCGGCTTGGGCTGGCGTGGAACGTTCGTCCGCGTCAATGAAGAGCACCCACTCGCTTTGCACGGCGGCCAGGGCGTCGTTGCGTTGTTGGGCGTAGTTTTGGAACGGATTTTCGGTCACGTCCGCGCCCATTTTGCGCGCGATCTGGGCGGTGTGGTCGCGCGTTTGCGCGTCCAAGAACACGAGCACGCGGTCGGCCCATTGCACGCTGGCGATACACTCGCCGATGTGGTGTTCCTCGTCGCGCGCCAAGATCACGGCGGTGAGGGTGGGGGATGAGGTCATGGCGTGTCCCTTGTGAGCTGGTGCACTGTGCGATAAGCCTCGATGAGCGCGTCGTGTTCTTCAGCGCTGAGTTGCCCTTCGGCGTGGGCGCGCTCGGTGCGGGCGATCTGACGCCGCATTCCCCAGCGCACCAGTTGGCGGGCCACCGCGCGTTTGAGCGGGGAGTAGGCGCGCTCGTAGTAGCGCAGACGGCTGCGCCACAGATTGATCACGTTCTGCGGACGTGCCTGGCCGGTACTTTTCCCCACAAGGTGCGTTACTCGCGCGCGCGGCACGGCGTAAACTTCCCAGCCCGCCTGCCGAATGCGCGCGCACCAGTCTACCTCTTCCACATACATAAAGTAGCCCTCGTCGAACATGCCGGTTTGGGCGATTACCTCGCGGCGCACCATCATCGTCGCGCCGAGCACGTGCCCGACGAGGAACGGCTCGCCGCGCGCGTACCACGTGCGCGGATAGCGTCCGTTGAGGCGGCTTTCGTAAAGGCGGGCGGGCATCGGGAAGAGGTCGAACGCCAGTTGCCATAGCCCGGGCAACGCAAACGCGCCGTGCTGAAAGCTGCCGTCGGCGTATTCCAATTGTGCGCCGACCACGCCCGCGCGCGGCAGCGTAAAAAGCGCGTCGTAAAGCGTGCGGGTGGCGCCCGCGTGTGTGCGCGTGTCCGGATTGAGGAAGTAGACGGCGCGCGGCAACTTTTCCGTCGGCGTATTTGGGTCGCCAAAGCTCATTTGGCGCAGCGCCAGATTGTTGCCCGCCGCAAAGCCGAGGTTTTGAGCGCTGGCGAGCACGTGCGTTTGCGGGAATTGCGCGCGCACGGCTTCCGCTGTGCCGTCGGCGGAGGCGTTATCCACCAGCCAGACCTCGGCTTGGGGGCCATGTGCGTCCAGGTCAGCGTAGAGCGTGCGTAGAGCCTCTAGTGCCAGCTCGCGCACGTTCCACGTCACGATGACAACGGCGAGTTCCCTCGGCATGAGGCGGCTCACTCCCAGGCGGGGAAGGTCATATCCCAGCGGGCCGCGCTCAACATCGCGCGAAACGCCGCGTAATCGTCCGCCGAAACGGGCATGATCGCGGCGGCGTCCAGCAGTGCGCTGAGCCGTTCTTCGCCGTCGGCGCGGTCGTTGAAAAAGTCTTGCACCACCTCGGTTATCTGCTCTCGCAAGTCGGAGGGCAACGCGCTTTCCGGCGCAAAGACCAGCACCTCATACGGGAAGACGCCCTCGGCGAAGCCGTCCCAGCGCTCGGGATTGGTGGGAGCGTCTGTGTCGGCGGCAGGAGCGACGATGTGCATCACGGCGGTGATGTTGTCCTCGGTGGTGCGCCGCCCCTGGTCGGTGAGCGTGGTGGCGAGTTCTAGCACCAGGTCGTCAAAACGCTGTGGAGACAAGGCGGCAGCCGCGCAATCGCCTTCGTAGAGCGCTTGGGCTAACGCGAGATCGTCGGGGTAGTCACGCACAGCGGCCAAGTCGAGCTGGGGGTTGACCCCCTCGGCGGCCATCAGCAGCGCGGGGGCAACCCACGAGGTGAAAAGCGGCGTTTCGTCGCTACGGCAAAAGACGCGCCCTTTGAGCTGAACCAGCTCGGTGATGTCAACACGTCCGACGATCTCCACGCTGCGGCCCAGTGTGAAGGTGGGCGGACGTCCACGCTGCACGGCGAGCGCGGGCACGGCGTCGCATTGGGTCGCGGCGGCGTAGTAGGTGGGCGCGCTGACCCAGGCGGCGCGCGGCGCTCCGCTGCAAAGCGCGTCCAACGCGGCGATCTCGTCTGCGAACGTGACGCGCACGTCCATTTCCAACGCATCGGCTAGTTCTTGCTGCAAGTCTTGGCGAGCACGGCGAGCGTCGCGGTCGTTGGTGTTGCCCAGCGCGAAGATGACTTCGAGCGCGCGCGGCCCCTGGCCCAGCTCCGGCGCGTTTTCCACCGGCGGGAGCGGTGAGGAACGCGGCGTCGGCGTGGGTGGGACGCGCGTTGGGACGCGGGTGGGCGGCACGTTGGCGTTGCCGCCGCCGCACGCGGCAAGCAGCAGCGCGGCTGCGAGTGCGAACAGCGCGACAAGCGCGCGTGATGTGGATGAGCTTAAGCGTTTGATGGCGCACCTCCCCCGAGTTGATAGCGGGCCGTTACATGTATGGTACAGCAGGCGCAAGCGCGCGGCAAAGGCGGGCGTTGCCCCGTACCCCACAAAGGACTTGGGCAGTCGGGGAACGTTCTCCCTCCCGCGCCTGACCCCGCCTCCACTTCACGGCGCGGGCGTCGTTTCTGGCGGGGGCACAAGCTCGATCTCCCGTGCCCCGACGCGGCTTTGGAAGGGCGGAATGCCCACGTCTTCGTGGATCAGCCCCGCCCAGCACTCCTGCGGATTGCGTGCCTTGCGAATTTCCGTCATGCGGACCGCGCCCCAAACTTCCGCCCGTTGCCCGGGCAGCAGGTAGTAGTACGTTTCGTCAGTCTCCGGATCGTAGACGGCGGTCAACTCGTCCAGCGGGGCCAGCGCCCAGCGCCAGGGAAAGTCGCTGTAGGCGGTGTGGCAATTGATGCCGATACGCCACGCGCCGGATTGCTCGTAGGCTTCTAGGCTGGCGGCGGTCTGGTTGAACTGATACACTGTGCCGGGGAACGGCCCGGCGGTGCGCACAGGGGTTGAGCCGTAGTTGTTAACGGTCAGCTTGAAAACGAGCAGATCGCCCTGCACCATCGTGAGCGTGGTCAGGTCGGAGCTGACGCCCTCCGGCTTGGGAATTTTGCGCCCCTCGGTACGGGCGTCGGTGTAGTAGGCCTCGTCGTAGGGCATGTGGTCAAAGACGACGATGGCGCCGGCGGTTTGCGGCATAATTTCCACTTGCGGCAAGCCGCCGTCCTGAATGGTGAGCGTGCCGGTGCGCACGATCCGTTGCCCGACTGCGTCCTGAGCGACGGCGTAAACGGTATATGGGCCGTCGGGCGGAGGCTCCATGCCCTGGTCTACCCCCCCGTCGTAGTCGTATTCGTGGTTGCCCATGTCCCCGGGTTTGCGCCCTTTTTCCCGTTCCGGCAGGTAATAGCGCTCCCCATCGCTGTCTTCCAGATACACGTTGAGTGTGGCGGGTTTTTCCAGGTACACGTTGACGCTAACGCGGTCGCGGATGCCGTCTTGGTTGGGCGTGAAGGTGGCGGGGTGAATTTCAAAAGCGGAGATCAGCGGCAAGGCACTGTCGGCTTCCGCGATCTCCAACACACCTTCGCTCTGAGCGCTTTCCCCATACTCTTCTTCGGCCCAAATTACCCAGCGATAGCGCCCGTTTGGGATCAGGCGACGCTCAACCGTGCCCTCGAAATCCTCATCGGGCAGTCGGTATCCCTCCACAATGCCGCTAAAAAGGACGCGATAGTCACCGGCCACGCGGCGCTGACGGTCGCGGAAAAGGTAGCGTTGGCCGTCCTCGTTTTCCAAATAGATCGTGACCCACGCCGGACGCGCGAGCGTGTAGCGCACGGTGGTAATGTCGTCCACGCCGTCGGCGTTGGGGGTGATGCGCGCGCTTTC
>JALSSH010000484.1 GCA_026984385.1 Ardenticatenia bacterium
CTCGACCCATTCCCGCATCAGGTCGCGGGGTTCGACCCCACTCATTTCCGCCAGCGTGCCGATCAACGAACGGCTCAGCATCTCCGCCGTGCGCTCACGGGCTTGGCGTGCGCGCTCTTGCAGATTCCGTAAGCCAGCGCCCAGCGCCTCCGGAGAGTTCAACACACGGTCGATCGCCTCGTCCAAACCGGCCACCCACTGATCGGCCTGCTCTTGGGTGATGCGGCCATCGGTAACCGCTTGTTCGATCTCGGTCGTGAGCTGAGCCTTCACATCCGCAGCGACCGTCTCCGGATCGAGGCCGTTCTCGCGGAACAAGTCAGCGAACGTCATGCCCTCCTCGCGTTGCGCCCGCAACTCTTCCACCGAAAGACCGGTCGCTTCTTGCAAATGTTGCAAGAGCGCGCCCAACACGTGTTCACCCGGGCGCGGGCCAGGGGATTGCGTGTCCGGCCCATTTCCGGGGCCTTGCGCCGCCACCGTGCCCAACGTGGTGAGGATCATTACAGCGGCCAGTGCCACAACCGTCAAACGCTTCAACCAGGTATTCATTGCTCGCTCCTTGTGCTTCATACGCAACACGGTTTGCCGTGTTCATCGTCTTGCTTTGCCTCCATTATCGGCACGAGATGTAACGGAACTATGAAACAAGGTCGGGAAATGTGTAAAACATTGGTAAAATAAACGCTCCCGCCTTTGGATTATCCGGTAAGGATGTTGCCATCATGCCCCAAACGCCCGACCTTTCCGTGATCATCGTGAGCTGGAACGTGCGCGATCTGTTGGCCGAATGCCTGGAAAGCGTCCACGCCAGCGCACCGCACGCTGAGGTGCTTGTCGTGGATTCGGCCAGCAGCGACGGTAGCGCGGAGATGGTGCGCGAGCGCTTCCCCTGGGTGGAGTTGATCGCCGAGCGGGAAAACGTCGGCTTTACGCGCGGCAACAATATCGCGTTGGCGCGTGCACGTGGACGGCATCTGTTGCTGCTTAACCCGGATACGGTCGTACACGGAGACGCGACGGCACGCATGGTCGCGTATTTGGACGCCCACCCGACGGTAGGCATCGTGGGGCCGCGCGTGCTCAACGCGGACGGCAGCACGCAATCCACACGCCGCCGCTTTCCCACGCTGAGCACTGCGTTTTTTGAAAGTACATGGCTACAAGGGTACGCGCCGCGTAAGTTGCTCGAACGCTATTACGTGCTGGACAAGCCGGACGAGGGTACGTTTGAGGTGGACTGGGTCCAGGGGTGCGCGTTGATGGCACGCCGCGAAGTCTACGAGCAAATCGGCGGCTTGGATGAAAGCTATGTGATGTTTTCCGAGGAGTTGGATTGGTGCAGACGGGCTAAAGCGGCGGGCTGGGAGGTGGTTTATTTGGGCGAGGCACGCATCACCCACTACGGCGGACAGAGCAGCGCGCAAGTGCCCGCCCGCAAGCATATCTACTTCCAGCAAAGCAAAATCCGCTACTTTCGCAAATTTCACGGGCGTGCGGCGGCCTGGACCTTGCGCGCGTTCCTGATCGCCAGCTACGGGCTGCAACTGGCGCAGGAAGCGGCCAAATGGGCGCTCGGACACAAGCGGGCGCTGCGGGCCGAGCGCGTGCGCACCTATGCCCACGTGCTGCGCGCGCTGAGCTTTGGCGGGGAGGTGTGAGCATGGGGAAGCGTGTGCGGTTTGAGGTGGGGGCGCTGCCCCCACACCCCCGCAAGGGGCGAGACCGCCCCTTGACCCCGCCGCGCGAACGCTGGCGCGTTCAGCGCGGCACGGGCGGCGGGGAAACTTGGGCGGTCGGCAAAAGCCCGCCACA
>JALSSH010000485.1 GCA_026984385.1 Ardenticatenia bacterium
CCAGCAAGCGGCGGACCATCTCTTGCACTTGCCCTTTGTCCGCGTTGCCATAACCGGCGATCGCCTGCTTGATCTCGGCGGGTTTGTACTCGTAGATCGGCACGCCCGCTTGCGCCAACGCCAGCAGCACCACGCCGCGCCCTTGCGCCACCGTGATTGCGGTGGTGACGTTGCGCCCGAAGTAAAGGGTCTCGACGGCGGCGGCGTCCGGCTGGTGTTCGCGTAACAAGGCGCTGATCTGCTCGTACAGCATCTGCAAGCGTTCGGCCATCGGATGGCGGGCGGGGGTGCGCACCACGCCGTAGGCGAGCGCTTCGAGCGCGCCGTCGGGATGTTCTCGTATCACGCCGTAGCCGGTGATCGCCGTTCCCGGGTCAATGCCAAGCACGCGCATAACGTCTCCTTACGGGAAAAATAAAGGGCCGCGACCCGTTCGGTTCGCGGCGTGGTTTGCGATAGGGCCGGGTGCACGATGCGGCTATGCAGCAGAAAGCGCAGCGACGACCTCGTCGGTGAGGCTCAAGTTGGAAGCGACTTTTTGCACGTCGTCCAGCTCTTCCAGTTTTTCGATCAAGCTCATCACTTGCAAAGCCTGCTCGGTGGGCAGCTCCACTTCATTTTGCGGCATCCAGATCAGCTCGCGTTCCTCGACCTTGTAGCCGGCTTCTTCCAGCGAGCGCGCCACCTGGGCCAGCGCTTCGCGCGGGGTGTAAATGGCGAAGATGTCGTCTTCCTGTTGCACATCGTCCGCGCCCGCGTCCGCCGCCAGCAAAAAGACTTCGTCGAAGTCCGCGCCTTCGGCTTGCACGGCCACATAGCCTTTTTGCTCAAATTGCCATGTGACCGCGCCGCTGTTCGCCAAGTTGCCGCCGTTGCGGTTGAGCGTGAATTTAACTTCGGCCAGGGCACGATTCTTGTTGTCGGTCACCACGTTGATCACCAGCGCCACGCCGTGCGGCGCGTAGCCCTCATAAATAATCTCTTCCATCTGCACGGCTTCGTCGCCGATACCTGCTCCGCGATTGATGGCGCGCTGGATGTTGTCTTTGGGCATGTTGGCGGCTTTGGCCTTGTCAATCGCCAAGCGCAGCGGGGGGTTAGTTTCCGGATCGGGGCCGCCTCGGCGTGCCGCCATCATAATCTCGCGGGTGATCCGAGTAAAAATCTTGCCGCGCTTGGCGTCTTCTGCGCCTTTTTTGCGCTTGATGGTTGACCACTTGCTATGACCGGACATTGGCTAACCCTTTCCGTTCGTCGCCGCGTGGGCGTTTCTGAGTTCATGCTTCACGAGCAAGCGCGCTTGGCGTTTGCCGTTGGTGTTTTTTCCTTGTCCTGATTATACAGCACGCCCCCGCGCGGGCAAGCGTTGGTCGCCCCACCTTCCCACGTAACGCACAATTTGAACTCGGTGCACATTAGGATAGAATAGACGCAGTGATGCAACTTACTTAGCAGCTTACGAGGGACAATTCCGTGACGCTGATTGACCAGCGCATCTTAGTTGATGCCCCGCCGCAAGTGGTTTGGGACTATCTTTCCGACCCGGACAAAATCACGTTGTGGCACACCGGCTATCGCAAAATTTCTGTGCTCACCACGCAGCGCACCGGCTTGGGCACACGCCGCCGTTGCACCCTAACGAGCACCGGCAAAGACATTATCGAGGAGATCACCGCGTGGGTGGACGGCTTGGGCTATGAATACGTGCTCATCGAGGGCGGCCCGTACCGTTCGATGCGTGCGCGTGTGCGTTTGCAGGCCGTGCCGGACGGAACGACCGTGCAATGGACGGTCCTTTATAAACCCAAGGGCCTTTGGAGAACACTGAAAAACCTTTTCGGCGGGCGTCGGCAGATGCAACACATGATGGCCGAAAGTTTGCGCCAGCTCCGCCGCCGCATTGACGAACTGGGGTTGCGCATGGACGCGGAATATCGGCAGCGCGTGGCGATGCGTGAGCGGCTGGACGCGGCTCAGCGTGCCCAATATCAACCACGCCACGTTGCGCAACCGGAAACGCCCGCCGCCGCCGATGCACAAGCGCCAACGCCCCCCACCCCGTCCGCTGCGCCTCAGCCTGTGCCGGTGGCAACGGGGGCCGTGCCTTCCTTTGTACAGGACTTGATCGGCAGTGATGAGGCTGCCAATGGGACAGATAGCCACGTTGCCGACACCGCGCCAAAACCGCCTGCAGGATGGAAAGAGGCCTTGGCCGAACAAAGCATTACGCCGCCGTCCTCGGCCATGCCCACGCCGCAAAGCACGCCGGCGGTTCATGTTGCGCCGCCAACGGGCGCTCCTTCCCTCAGCAAAGCGCCGACCCGTCCCCTGCCGCCGCGTCCGGAGGCAGAAGCCGCCACGCCGCCCGCATCCACCGAGCCGGACTATCGCCGCCCGACACCACCGCGCGGCATTCCTGCGGTGCGCCAACAGGTAGTCACCGCAGCGGTTGACCCGTCCACGCCGCTCTCTGCCGAGCGCCCCGCAAGCCGCCCTGCCCACTTGCCGCCGCCGACCTCCCCACGCGACACCGGCGAGGTCAGCATTTGGGAAGTTTTCGGGGTCACGCCGCCCAGCGCGCAGGACGCGGGCGCCCTGGAGGATTTGATCGCGTCGGTTTCGGCACGCAAGTTGGCGCATCGTCGCCGTCAAGCGCGCACCAAATGCCCGCCGAACGTGCGTTATGCCGGTTTGCGGGTAGGGTTACGCTTGCGGTTGATGTGGCGAGCGGTGCGGGTGCGCGTGCGGCATTTGTGGCCGTCGGACGAAGTTTAGCGACAAAAAAACGGCGCGTGCAGCGCCGTTTAGCTTGGGGTGGCTGGAGGGATTTGAACCCTCGTTCTTCTGATCCACAGTCAGACGTGTTAACCCCTACACCACAGCCACCATGTTGAGCGCATTGTAGCATAACTGCCAGGGGAGCGCCAGAGCGATTTTGAGCGTTTTTTGCGGGCGACCTCGCCAGCGCGAGCCGCACTGAGCGCGCGTCTCGCGCTGACGTCGCCCGCCCGCCTCGGCGCGCACGTCGGACGCCACGTCGCTACGCTCGCGGCGTCCTCGCGCGCGCCGCCCCCAAGCTGAGCCTAGCAATGCCAGGAAAGGAGCACAGGATGCCGCACTATGACGTTGCCGAACCCGTGCGCGTGGTTTTTATGGGCACGCCGGACTTCGCCGTGCCGACCTTACGCGCTTTGTTGGAAAGCGAGCGCTATCGGGTGGTGGGCGTGGTCACGCAGCCGGATCGGCCCGCCGGACGCGGGCGGACGTTGCGCCCGTCGCCGGTCAAGGCGGTGGCGCTGGAAGCGGGCGTGCCGATCGCGCAGCCGCGCAAAACGCACGAGCCATCCGCCTTCGCGCAGTTGCAAACTTGGGCGCCGGATTTCCTCGTTGTGGTCGCCTTTGGGCAAATTTTGCGCCAGGCGGTGTTGGATTTGGCGCGTGTGATGCCGATCAACGTGCACGCTTCACTGCTACCGCGTTGGCGGGGCGCCGCGCCAATTCAGTACGCCATCCGTGCAGGCGACGCCGAGACGGGGATTACCACGATGCAAATGGACGCGGGGATGGACACCGGCCCGATCCTTTTGCAAGAGACCGTGCCCATTGTGCCGAACGAGACGGGGCAGAGCTTGCACGACAAACTCGCGCCGCTGGGCGCTAAGTTGCTGATTCGCACCTTGGACGGCGTGTTGAGCGGCGCGGTTGTGCCGCGTCCTCAACCCGATGACGCCGCGCTGGTGAGCTATGCACCGATGTTAAAAAAAGAGGAAGGCGCGCTCAATTGGGCACAGTCCGCCGCCGAAATTGACCGCCACGTGCGCGCCTTTTTCCCCTGGCCGGGCACGTACACGCATTGGGGCGAAAAGCGGCTGAAGATCGTCGCCGGTTTCCCTGCTGAAGACATGCGGCTAGAAGCTGCGCCCGGGCAAGTGCTGCTGAGTGCGGGGACGCCGCTACAAGCGCGCGCGCCGCTGATGATCGCCACCGGAAACGGCGTGTACGTGCCGACCCGCCTACAACTGGCCGGACGCAAAGCGCAAGACGCACGCGCCTTTCTCAACGGCGCGCCGGAGATCGTGGGCGCGGTGCTGGAGTAAGCAAACGCCTTGTTTAGAGCTGAGCTTGTGCTGCTAATCGCATGGTCAAAAAAGCTTCTTTGAGTTCTTGGTTGACCGCACTCTCTGGCTCAGCAAGCAACAAAGTTTGGTAGGTTTCCAGAAAAGTCATGCGCAAGCGGTGGAATAGATGCAAGAAATGTCGGAGAAAACCGATACAGTCGAGGATAACAAACTCAACTCCTGTTTCGTCGTAGAGGCCCTGTGCAAATTCTTGCACTTCGAGAGAAATTGGCTCTGTGGTAATAAAAATATAGTTATCAGGCAATGAGTAGCTCTGTGTGACCTTCTCGATTGCCAGAACGACATCGTTACGTGTTACACGACGTGTTTTAATTTCATATGTTGTCACTATATCTTGGGCGTTAAGGAGCGTAATTTCCACATCTCCCAACGCTCCCGTTTGAGCATCGGCGGCATTATGTTTGCGAAGGGGGAGTGTCCGTTCTTTAAGATATTCTTGGGCACATTGGTACACTGCAGCTATGGCTAGAACGGGCAGACGGCTACTCCGTTTTAGGCCAATATGCTTCTCAATTAGGGAAACGATGGCCTCTGATGACAAGGTTTTTTCTCCTTGAGCGGCATCAAGAGTCGCTAGAAGGGAACGTACTCTCTGTTCTTTTTCTTCACGTATTTGGATGAGCCATCGAAGGAGTTCTGTCAGTATTTCTTCGGCTGTAACCTGCTCGGTGTGTATTGCATTTAGAATGTTCAAAGTTGCTTGATAGAGATCTGCAGGCCTGCCAACGAGGTTGCTTTTAGGCGTTAACACCGTGTTTCGGTTACGGAATGCGGGGGTTAGAAAAGCGGTGGTAGGATTGCAGGGCAATTGATGTTGTAGAACAAAAGGGCCAACGAATTTTTCGTCATAAGTGCGTCCTGAATAAGCATCAGGGGACCCTATTTCGGTGTAAGGTTTGCGAATATCCACATCGGGTTGGTGGGTCTTGGCGAGCGCACAAGCTAAAAGAAAGCGAGCACATGCGCGGTTACTCGGATTCCGAGCGATGTACTCGACTTGGCGTGTAATTTCCCGTAGCTGAATAATCGGCTCCGTTCCAATACTCAGCGCTCGTTGATAGGCTCGTTCCAAAATGTCTGCTGGTGTACGTGCCACTGTGCCTCCTCATGTTGGATATCGTAATTGACCCACAAAACTTCTTGGCGGGCACTTTTGGCCGAATGAACGAGTTTAACAGGTGCTTCAATACATACCCAATCACTGTACAGGTTGTCGAGTAACTCGCAGTGGTAACCGGAGAGTGCTACTTTTCCCTTCACTGAGTGTAGAAGTTGCGCCAGCCTTTCATGCTCCCTGTCCGTCATCTCGTATTTATAGGCTTTACTATCCCCTCGTGTACTGTGGGGATAGGGGGGATCACAGTAAAAAAGCGTCTCGGGGCTATCATAGCGTTGGATCACGTGAAAGGCGTCGTCGTGTTCGATTTGTACCCGTAGCAATCGCTGGGCAATCTCAGGTAGTGCCTCGATACTGCCTAACCACCGCGAAACGGCACCTGCCATTCCTGCACGAGTTGTCAGTCGACAGTGTGCCCAGCGTCCTGTGCTGGCAGTTTGGGCAAGACCTGTACGTACTTGACGTGCGCGTATATAAAAGCGGCGTGCACGTTCCAGGTCGGAAAGATTATCTGCAGGTCCGAGAATGGCTTTTTCAAATTCTTCGCGTGAAAATGGGGTCAAGCCGATGGCTTCTAGCAAGGCTGTTCTGTTTTCACGTAGCACTCGGAAAAAATTAACGACTTCTCCGTCTATATCATTGTACGTTTCCACAGGAGACGGCGGACGATTTAGAAGCACTGCAGCAGAACCACCAAAAGGCTCGCAGTAATGCGTGCTTGGTGGCAACAAAGGAAGTAGCCAGCTCAAATGGCTGTATTTTCCGCCGTACCACCCAAACGCAATGAGTTTTCGCGCCATAAGCATAACCCTTTGAGCAGCTTAACTTCACCCTGCGGCCATTATATCACACATGGAACAAGTGTTCCTTTATGCTATAATCCATCGCTGGCGACACACTCAACAGAAAGGACATTCGCCATGCCGAGCCTCCCTGCCTACGACCTCGCCGAGGTGCGCCGCGCCTTCCCGCTTAGCGAGCGGCTGACGTACCTCAACCACGCCAGCATATCGCCCGTGCCGCTGCCCACCATCCAGACGATGCAACAAGCGCTCCAGCGGCTGACCGAAGACCCTTCCACGCTCTACGGCGATGACCCTGTGCTGGGCAACATCGCCGCGAACTTCTCCGCGGAAATGGCCGCACTGCTCCATGCCGCCTCTCCCGACGAGATCGTGCCCGTGCAAAACACATCGATCGCGCTGAACATGATCGCGCACGCCGTGCCCTGGCACACCGGCGACAACGTGATCTTTTCCCGCGTGGAGTTCCCCTCCAACGCCTATCCCTGGATGGCGCTGGAACGTTTCAGGGTGCGCCCGATCCTCGTGCCGGACGACGGCAGCGGCGGCCCCTCGGTGGAGCTTTTCGACCGCTACGTGGACGCGCACACGCGCGTGATCGCGGTCAGCGCCGTGCAGTTTTTCACCGGCCACCGCGCCGACTTGGCCGCCCTGGGCGCATATTGCCGCGAGCGGGGCATTTGGCTGGTAGTGGACGCGATCCAGGCGGCGGGACATATGCCGATTGACGTGCAGGCGATGCAAATCGACGTGCTCGTTTCCGGCGGACAAAAGTCGCTGATGGGCACGCCCGGGCAAGGTTTGCTCTACGTGCGTGAGCAAGTCGCCGAACAGATGCGCCCAGCCATCATCGGTTCGCACAGCACACAAGGGTGGACCTTCTGGCTGGACTACGATCTGACGCCGCGCCCAGGAGCGTTGCGCTTTTCGCTGGGCATGGACGATCTGCTCGGCATGGTGGCCTTGCGCGCCAGCGTGCAGTTTTTGCGCGCGCTCGGCCTGGAAGCCATAGACGCCTGGACACAACACCTTTCCCAGCTCGCCGCCGAAGACTTACGCGCGCGTGGCTGCACCGTCATCACCCCGTCCGCGCCGCACCTGGGGCCGATTGTCACCTTCCGCCTAAGCGATCCCGACCCCGACGATCCCGACGCCCTGGCCGCCGCCGAAGCCGAAACCGTCGCCTTTCAACAGTTTTTGGCCGAGCGCGGCGTGCGGCTCACCAAACATTGGGACGCCCGCCGCGTGCCGCATTTACGCATTTCCACGCATTGCTATAATACGGAGGATGATGTGCTTCAGGTGGGCAAATTATGGGAGGAGCACCGTGCCTAAACCACTTTCATCCGCAGCACGACGCACCGGCCAGGTGCGCGCGGTCTGGTCGCCGCCGCCCGTGCGCTCGGTGCAAGATACCGGCCTCAATCTCGGCGTCCTTTCCGATCTCGCGATCAAGATTTTATACTTCGGCGGCTATCTGAGCGGCAACCAGATCGCCGCCCAGATGCATTTACCCTTCACCGGCGTGGTGGACCAGGTGTTGGAGGGGCTGAAGCGCGAAAAGTTCTTGGAAGTACGCGGCGGGGGCGGGCTGGGCGCCGGCGCGTATGAGTACGTGATCACGATGAAGGGCATTGAAAAGGCACACGAGGCCCTGGCGCGCACCCAGTACGCCGGCCCCTGCCCGGTGACGCTCGACCAGTACGTGGACGCGATGAACGCCCAGGCGCGGATGCGCTTGCGCGTCAACCGCCAGACGCTGGAAAAAGCGCTGCGCGGATTGGTGATCAGCGACGAGATGTTCGACCGCGTCGGCCCCGCCGTCAACTCCGGCAAGGCCATCTTCATGTACGGCCCCCCGGGCAACGGCAAAACCACCATCGCCGGGCGCGTGGGGCGTATGATTCTGGGCGCGCCAATGTGGATACCCTACGCGGTGGACGTGGACGGGCAGGTGATCCGCGTCTTTGACAACGTCAACCACGAGGTGTTGCCGGAAGAAAACAACGGCGGGCGTCGCACCACCGCCACCGGCGAACGCCGCGACGCGCGTTGGCTGCGCATCCGCCGCCCGATGATCATGGTCGGCGGCGAGCTGACGCTTGAGACGCTGGACTTGGTCTACGACCCGATCAACAAATATTACGAAGCGCCCTTCCAGATGAAAGCCAACGGCGGCATGTTCTTGATCGACGACTTCGGACGCCAACAAGTGCGCCCGCGCGATCTGCTCAACCGCTGGATCGTGCCGCTGGAAAGCCGCGTGGACTTCCTGACGCTTTCAACCGGTCGCAAAATCGAAATTCCCTTCCACGTGCTGATCGTCTTCAGCACCAATATGCCGCCCGCCGACTTGGTGGACGAAGCGTTCTTACGGCGCATCCCGCACAAGATCGAGGTCGGCGACCCGGACTACGACCAGTTCCGCGAAATCTTTAAGCTGGTGTGCGAGGCCAAGC
>JALSSH010000486.1 GCA_026984385.1 Ardenticatenia bacterium
GCAGGTGACGATGAAAAAAACGTTCGCGATACGCAAACTTTTCGCCCGGATCGGGCTATGGGCGTTGCTGGGCGTGTTGACGTTGAGCGCCTGCGGCAGAGGAAACAACTCAGAGCACACCGTCTCTACGGCTGTCACCCCCACCGCCCCCGCTGAGCAAACCGACGCTCCCCGTGAAGCGCTGGTGCTGCCGCTGGCCGATGTGCGCAGCGCCGCTTACCGTCCGGACGGGCAAGTGTTGGCGCTGGGCAACGGCGCAAAAATTCAGCTCTATGACGCCGCGCTGCAACCGATTCGCACGCTGGAAGGGCACAGCGCGCCGGTGCATTGGTTGGCGTGGTCGGCGGACGGGACGCGGTTAGCGAGCGCGTCACTGGACGGCACGATACGGCTCTGGGACGCGGAAAGCGGCCAAACGCTGCACACGCTCAGCGGCCACACCGATTGGGTGCTGAGCGTGGCCTGGTCGCCGGACGGCACGGCCCTGGTCAGCGCCGGCACAGACGGCACGGTGCGCCTTTGGGACGCGGAAAGCGGCGCACAACGCGCCGTGCTAGGCCTTACGCGCGTGCAAAGCGTGACCGTACACTTTGGCAACGACGCCATCTTCGGAGCGATCGAAGAAGCGGCCTACGCCCAGGCGGTACTGGACGCACTGGCCGCCGAGCCACTCGCCGAGCTGATCGCCCAATTGCGCACTCAGCCCTACACGGTCACCGCCACCTTTGACGCCCCGGACACCGTACAACAGCTCCTTTTGTTGCACACGCGCCCCTATCGCATCCGCATCGAGGCGGACGACGGCGACTTGGTCGCCATGTTGGACGCACTGAGCGCGGATGAGCTGTTGGCGTTGGTGCTGGCGCTCAACGACGAGGACGTGCAAACCACCATCGAGCAATGGAACGAAGCCGAGGCGACGCTCGCGGCCATTTACGCGCGTGAGGACGCGGACTTGGTGCGCGAGGTGCAACGTTTGCGCTACGAGGACGTGGTGTTGGTGGTAAAGTACGCGGACGGGGAAACCGAGACCGTAGACCCACGCGACGCCAATTTCGTCGCGACCCTGGCCGACCTCACCGACCAAGATGTGGTGCTTTCCTTCGGCATCGCCGATCAGGACGTGCTCGCGGCTAAGTTGCAAGACGCAGACTTTTTGCAGGCGGTGCAAACGCTGCAAGCCGCTCAAGAAACATTGTTGGCGATCAGTGCGCGGGAGGATATCGAAACGCTGCGCTTGGTGCGCCAATTGCAAGCGCACGACTACACCTTGACGTTGGAAAGTGGCGACGACACGCTCGATGCCGAGCTGCGCGCGCTGCCCCAAACCGACGTGATGCAACTGCTGGACTGGCTGCAAAACCAAACGCTGATGGACGCGCTGAAAAAGTTGGCCGAAGCGGGCTTCGTGGCGAGCGACGTGGCCGATCTGAGCGTGGCCGAGCTGCACGCTGCGCTCGCCCCGCTCCCCCACCGCTTCATTATCCGCACCGACGACGAGACGCTGAACGCCGAGTTCGCCGCGCTAGAACAAAGCGACGTGCTGCGCGCGCTCAAGCGACTGGACGATCCGGTCTTCCTTTTTCAACTGGACGCCGCCGAACAAGCCCGCGCCACGCTAGAAGCGTTCCAAGCGCGCCCGGACTTTGACTTCATCCGCGCTTTGCGCACGTTGGAAAGGCCCAAAACCGTTGACGTGGTCTTCAGCTCTCCCAAAGGGACGCGCGACGTGAAGGTCACCCAGCGGCTCAACCGCGAGGATTACGCGATCACGATGGCCATCGCCGACGAAGCCGCCATCGAGGAGCTGAGCGCGCTCAGCGACGCCGAGATCGCTGAGCAGTTCCGCGCGCTGGACGCCCAAACGCTCAGCGCGCGCGTGGCAGAAGGGGTCTACAAGCTCACGCCCGCGACGGACGAGGCCGACTTGGCGATTTTGCTGGCACACGAAGGGGCAAACTGGAGCGTGCAGCGCGAGAACAACGCGCATGAGGGAAGCGTAGTGAGCGTGGCTTGGTCACCGGACGGGAAAACCGTCGCCAGCGCGGGCACTGATGCCACCGTGCGCCTGTGGGACGTGGCAAGTGGGCAACTGCTCGCCACGTTGGAACATAAGGACAGCGTCAACGCGCTGGCCTGGTCAGCGGACGGGACGCTATTGGCCGCCAGCGACTGGGCGAAGCTGATCACGGTCTGGAATGTGAGCGCGCCCGCCGAAGCCAACGCGCTCGCCAAGCTCAAGGGAGCAGAAGACCGCGCGGTCGCGTTGGCGTGGTCGGCAGATGGGGCGCTGCTGGCGAGTTTGGGGCGCGATGGCGTGTTGCGCTTATGGGACGTGGCCGCCGCTAAGCCGGTACTAGAAATCGCCGCACACGTCGCCGAGGGACGTGCGCTGGCCTGGTCACCGAACGGGGATGCGCTGGTCAGCGCCGGAGCGGACGGCGTGGTGCGGCTCTGGCGCATGGCGGCGCTGCTGGGCGAGTGAGCTTGCGGGGGCATTCGCCCCCGTGCCCCCAGCAGGGGGCAACCGCCCCCTGCACCCCCCGCGAGCCGCGCTACCGCGCGCCTCGCGGCGTTGGCGCTCGCTGGTCGCCAAGCGTGTGCGCTCATCGCGCGCAGGGGCGCGCCGCCCGTGCGCCTGCGGCGCACCACGCGCGGCGGATGCCGCGCGTCAGCCGCGCTCTGCGCGGCTAGGCGGCGCGCCCCACGACGGCGGACGCTTCCCCGCAGCGAGCAGCCCCCGACCGCCCCCTGCACCCCCGCTTGCCTCAGCACGCGATCCTGTGGTGTAATGCAGGAAACGTTAGTGAACGCGGAGGCAGCTATGAAAACGGTCCTCAACGGCATCACAGTTGAGCTGGTGCAGGGCGACATCACCGATCTGGACGTGGACGCTATCGTCAACGCGGCTAACTCACAATTGATCCTCGGCGCGGGCGTGGCCGGCGCGATCCGCCGCAAAGGTGGCCCCTCGATCCAAGAAGAGTGCCTGGCTATCGGGCATTGCGACGTGGGCGACGCGGTGATCACCGGCGGCGGCGACCTCCAGGCCCGTCACGTCATCCACGCGGTCGGGCCGCGTATGGGCGAAGGGAGCGAGGCGGGCAAGCTCGCCAACGCCGTGCGCGCCAGCTTGCACCTGGCCGAAACGCACGGTTTGCACTCCATCGCCTTCCCAGCCATTTCCACCGGTGTTTTTGGCTACCCGCTGGAAAGTTGCGCCGATGTGATGCTGCGCGTCATCTTTGATTACACGTTCGAGGACCTGGAAAATCTGCAACACGTCATCATCTGTTTATACGACGCGCACGCCTTCGACGTTTTCACGGCGGAATTCCAACGCAAACTCGCCGACTTGCAAGACGAGTGAGCCTAGAGACGCCGTCGCGCTCATTTTTCAGCAAAATTTAGGCTTGGCGGGCAACGCGCTTGTGGTACACTTTGCCCGCTTGGTTCGGTTTTCGTCTGGCATTGGGAAGGGTGGTCACTGATGCGCATTTTGATCACGGGAGCAGCAGGCTTCCTCGGCTCGCACCTGTGCGACCGCTTCTTGGCCGAAGGCCACGAAGTGATCGGCATGGACAATCTGCTCACCGGCAACACGGACAACATCGCGCACTTGGCGGGCAACGAACACTTTCGCTTCATCAAGTACGACGTGACCCACTACATCTATATCGAGGGGCCGCTCGACGCCGTGCTGCACTTCGCCTCGCCCGCCAGCCCGATTGACTACCTGATGTACCCCATCCAGACGCTGAAGGTGGGCGCGTTGGGCACGCATAACGCCCTGGGTGTGGCGAAAAGCAAGGGCGCGCGCTTTTTGCTCGCCTCCACTTCGGAAATTTACGGCGACCCCCTTGTGCACCCCCAGACCGAAGATTACGCGGGCAACGTGGACACCATCGGGCCGCGCGGCGTCTACGATGAGGCCAAACGCTTCGCCGAGGCGATCACGATGGCCTACCACCGCACGCACGGCGTAGATACGCGCATCGTGCGCATCTTCAACACCTACGGGCCGCGTATGCGCCTGGACGACGGGCGCGTCGTGCCTAATTTCATCGGCCAGGCCCTGCGCGGTGAGCCGCTTACCGTTTACGGCGACGGCTCGCAAACGCGCAGTTTCTGCTACGTCAGCGACCTGATCGAGGGCATCTATCGCCTGCTGCTGAGCGACTACAACGATCCGGTGAATATCGGCAACCCCAGCGAGATGAGCATCTTGGAGTTCGCGCAAGTGGTCAACGAGCTGACCGGCAACAAAGCAGGCATCATCTTTGAGCAGGACAAACGCATCAAAGGCGATCCGCAAACCCGCCAACCGGATATTACCCGCGCGCGGGAGCTGCTAGGCTGGGAGCCGCAAGTAGACTTGCGCAGCGGGCTTCAGCACACCATCGCCTATTTTCGGGAGCGTCTCTCGTGACGGCGCATCTTGCGCGCCCACGCTCTGACGGGCGCGCCTGGCTCTGGGCGCTGCTGGCGCTCCTGATCGGTCTGGCGGCGGGGGCTGCGCCTCTGCCGCTTGTGCTGTTCGGGTTGGGCGGAGCGGCTTTCGCAGTGTTGACGCTGGTCGAGCCGAGCTTGGCTCTGGTTGCCATGTTGGCCGTTGCCCCGCTCAAAACGCTGATCGCCACCGAAGCGCCGCTCGCGCTGCCCGCCGACCCGGGCCAATGGACGCTGGCGTGGGCGCTGGGCGCGTGGCTGCTCTGGCGCGTTAGCACCGCCAAGCACCGTCCCCTGCCCCGCACCGCGCTTTACGCCCCGCTGCTGTTGATCATGGCCGGCTTTGCGCCCTCGCTTTGGAACGCCCAAGACGCGGGCGCTTGGCTTTCGGAAATGCTCAAGTGGGCGGAAATGCTGCTGTTGATCGCGCTGGTAGTGGACTTGGGGCGCACGCGCTGGGAGTGGATCGCGTTCGGAGCAGTCTTTGCCGGCACGCTCCAAGCGCTGCTCGGCCTGTACGAGTTTTACGGCGGCTCGGGCGCGCCGCACTTGTGGATCGCGGACTTTCAACATTTCCGCGCCTTCGGCACGTTCGGCCAGCCCAACCCGTTTAGCGCCTTCATGGGCCTAACCTTGCCGCTGGCGCTTGGCTTAGCTTGGGGCTATGCGGGGCGGGCGTGTGGTGGGGCGCTGCCCCACACCCCGCGCGCTTTTTTTGGGAAAAAAAGCGCGGCAAAAAAACTGAAGCGCGCGGCGGAAATGCGCACCGTCGACAAGCACTTGCCGCGAACAAACCTTCCCAGCTTCCGTGTCTCACGGCGCGTGCCGCGCCGTGAGACGGGGTGCAGGGGCGGATCGCCCCTGCTGGGGGCGCGGGGGCAAAGCCCCCGTGTCCTGGCCGCGTGGTATGCGCTGAGCGCCGCGTTGCTGCTGGGCGGATTGGTTGCTTCTTGGGGACGCGGCGCGTGGCTGGGCTTTGCGGCAGCCGCCGCCGTGATGCTCGCCAACCTGCCGCGCCGACGCGCGCTCGGCGTGTTGAGCGCCGCAGCGCTTGGCGCGCTGATGCTGGGGTTGTGGGGCGCGGGCTTGTTGCCGATGGGCGTGCAAGCGCGTTTGCAAAGCGCCCTGGATGACTTCAGCGGCTTTCACGATATGCGCGCCGCGCCGGTCAACGACGAGAACTTCGCCATCGTGGAGCGGCTGGCGCACTGGCAAGCCGCGCTCAACATGGCCGACGCGCGCCCCTGGCTCGGCGTTGGGCTGGGCAACTACGAGGCCGCCTATCCGCGCTACGGGCTGCCGAGCTGGCCCCGTCCGCTGGGGCACGCGCACAACGACTACCTCAACACGCTGGCGGAAACCGGCTTGTTGGGGCTGAGCGCGTATCTGTTCGGCTGGGCGCTGATTTTCGGCTGGACATTGCGCGCACTCCGCGCCCGCGATCCGCTCTGGCGCGGGTTGGCGTTGGGCTTGCTGGGCGTGTGGACGCACTTGGCCGTCCACAGCCTGGTGGACAAGCTCTACGTCAACAATTTGTTTTTGTATCTGGGCGTCACACTAGGACTGCTGGCTTTGGCACGGCAGCATATCGCAACAGGTGAAAACCGATGACCGACACAGTCACTCCCAACTCTCCTGACCTGGCCGCCGAAGCGACAACCGCGCGCGGTTTGCTTTTTTGGCTCACTTATCCCTTTGCCTGGTGGAACGCCACCATCTTACGCATCGCGGGGCGCGTGGGCGGCAAAAAAGCGAAGGAAGTGGAGCGCTTCCTCAAGTTTGCCACCGTCGGCATCATCGGCGCGGTGATAGACTTCGGCGTGCTGAATGTGCTCCAAGCCACCGTGCTCCGCCCCACCGAGCCAAACGTCGGGCTGAAAGTGGCATTGGCAACCGGCACGGCTTTTGTCTCCGCTGTTTCCAGCAATTTTGTTTGGAATCGCTATTGGACCTATCCGGACTCACGCTCGCGCCCCATTCATCAGCAATGGGTGCAATTCTTCTTGGTCAGCCTGGCGGGCCTGACCTTCCGCCTGATCTGGGTGCGCACGCTCTACTCCCCACTCGGCAACTTCGGCGTGGGCGCGCTCCAACAACTGGGGCTGGTGAGCGCGGTTTCCGCCACCACCACCAAGCGCGTCGGCACGAACATCGCCCAATTTTTCGCCGTGTGGATCGTGATGGTCTGGAACTTTTTTGTCAATCGTTATTGGACGTATAATGATGTTGAATGATGGTGGTGTGAGGTGGTGGAATGAGTGCGCGGATATTGATCATAGACGACGATCCGTTGATGTGCGACCTGCTCCAAATGGCGTTGCGTCGTGAGGGGTACGACGCGGACACGGTCTATTCCGGCGTTGAGGCGCTGGACTATTTGACCGAACATGGAGCGGTTGACCTGATCCTGCTCGATATTATGATGGCGGACCTGGACGGCTTCGACGTGTTGGAACGGCTGAAGGCTGAGGAGCGCTGGCGCGATATTCCGGTCGTCATCCTCACCGCGCGCACCGACGCGCCCAGCCGTCAGCAGGGCATGGCAGGCGGCGCTGTGCGCTATCTGACCAAGCCGATCATGCCGGAGGCGCTGGCCGAACACGTGCGCGCCGCCCTCGCCCAACATCACACCTAAGCCGAGGCACGATGCCCGACGCGATTGGCATTGACTACACCGCCGCCCACGAACAAAGCGCAGGCATCGGGCGCTATGTGCGCGAGCTGGTGCGCGCGTTGGCCGCCCAAGACGCCCAAACCCCTTACCGGCTTTTTGTCGCGGGCGCGCGCCGCGCCGAGCTGCCCCCGCCTCCCGGCCCAAACTTCGCCTGGCGGCCCACGCGCGTCACGCCTTTGTGGTTTGCGCGGCTCTGGCATCGGGGACAAGTGCCGCTGCCGGTGGAGCTTTTCGTCGGGCGGGTGCGCCTTTTCCACGCGACCGACTTCACGCTGCCGCCGACGTTGCCGCGCGTGCCCACGCTGCTCACCGTGCACGATCTTTCCTTTGTGCGCGCGCCACAAACCACAACGCCGGTGCTCAAAGCATATCTGGACGCGGTCGTGCCGCGCTCGGTGCGCCGCGCCACGCACGTTTTGGCCGACTCCCAAGCCACCAAAGACGACTTGGTCGCGCTTTACGGCACGCCGCCAGAAAAGATCACCGTGCTCAGCGGCGGCGTAGACCCCAAGTTTCGCCCTGTGCAAGACCCCGCCGCGCTCCAAGCGATCCGCAAACGCTATAATCTGCCGCCCAACCCGTACATCTTTTCGGTGGGCACGGTGCAGCCGCGCAAAAACTATGCGCGCCTGATCGCGGCGCTGGCGGCGTTGGGCGACGCTTTCGCCGACGTGCACTTGGTCATCGCGGGCGGGCGTGGCTGGCTGGAAGGGCCGATCTATCGCGCGGTGGAAGAACACGGCTTGGGCGAGCGCGTGCATTTTATCGGCTTTGCGGCGGACGAGGACCTGCCCGCGCTGTATAGCGACGCGCGTTGTTTGGCCTACCCTTCGCTTTACGAGGGGATCGGGCTGCCGGTTTTGGAGGCGATGGCGTGCGGCGTGCCGGTGGTCACCTCCAACGTCTCCTCCTTGCCGGAAGTGGCCGCCGACGCCGCTTTGCAAATTGACCCGTATAATGTAGAAGAGTTGGCGGAAGCTTTGCGCCGTCTGTTGAGCGATGAGGCGTTGCGCGCGGAGCTGATCGCGCGGGGGCGTGCGCAAGCCGCCCGCTACACGTGGGAGGGCGCCGCGCGGCTGCTGCTTGAGGTGTACGCGCGGCTGCTGGAAGGTTCGTGACCCGTTTTTATCCACACCGAAGGGGGGACTATGTCCAAGAAACGCCGAGCACCCGACCCCAACAAGCCCGTTTTCATCTTTGATTCGCACGGAGAATGGCACGCCACCAAGATCGGCAACGCGATTTACGACACGCGCGGCGAGTACGTGGCCTATCTGGAAGGCGAGGACGTTTATAAGCGCGATGGGGAGTGGATCGGGCGGCTGAGTCGCGACGGGCGCATCTTGCGCAAGCGCACCGAAATCCGCC
>JALSSH010000487.1 GCA_026984385.1 Ardenticatenia bacterium
GGTCAGGGGGGCGCGCGTTGCGGTGGCGCTGGACGCTTGCGTAGAGGTAGCGCTCGGCGTGGCGCTAAGTGTGACGCTCGGCGTGGCGCTGGGGTGCGGCGTTTGGCTGATCGCGGCAAGCACGCTTCCGTCGCCCGGGTCCAGCGGTAAGGTCGGCGTGGCGGTAAACAACAACGCCGCCTGGTTCGGCGACGCTGAGGGCGGTACGGCGCTGGTTTCGCCGCCTGGGGCGAGGGGGGAGGCCGTCCCTCCTCCGGAACTTGCCCCGCTTAGCGAAAAGGTCTGGTCGAAAAGCTCCCCGCGTCCGCCCAGTGAGCCTTGCGGCTGATTGTTGACCGTGAGTTGCAACGCGCCCGCGTCGTTGGTGCGCACATTGACGCTTTGCTGGCCGGTGTAGTTGAGCAGCACGCCCGGGTCAACCGCGCCCTCATAGACGACCAGGCCGTCGGCTTCCACCCGCACCCAAGCGCGCCGTGTCACCTCGATCAGCACGGTAACGCCCGTGCCGGTCAGCGTGGGCGGTGTGTAAACCGCCGTCCCCTGGGTGGGCGGTGTGGCCGTTTGCTCACCCTCGGGCAACGCGGCGGCGTCCTCGGTGGGCACTTGGGTTTGCGGCGGCGTAGGTGTGTTAACGTTGGGCAATACCGGCTGCGTTTCTTGCGCCGCCCACTCATCCAGCGCGTATTTGCCGCCGAGCACCAACGCGATCACCGCCGCGCCTGCGATCAACACGATCACCATCTGCGCCAAAATGCCGCGTTTACGGCGGATGGGGCGCTGGCGAGGCGCGACACCGTTAGGCGTGGCGGGGGGCCGAACAACCGATGGCGCAGGCTGCGAGCTGGCCGCCGCCAACGGGAGAGGACGGCGGCGTTTGCGCCCCTTGCCGCTGCTTTCCAATTCGGCCAGCAAAAGCGCAATATCCAGCCCCAGGAAGCGCGCATAGTTGCGCAAAAAGCCCTGAGCCTGGACGGACGTCATGGCCGAATAGTCTCCGGCTTCGAGCGCTTCCAGATATTTGATGCGGATGCGTGTGGCCTGGACCGCGTCTTCGAGCGTCAGCTCGCGCGCTTCGCGCGCCTCACGCAAGCGTTGTCCGATCAGTTCTGCTTCGTTCACGACGCCTCTCCCCTGTTGGCGGGGATTATAGCGAAAAGCGGGTGTTTTTCCAGCACCCGCTCATCCAGCCTGGTATGCGCCTGTGTACGCCCACTGACCGCGCGAACGGCGGCGGTTTTACGCTTCGGCGGTCGCGCCCTCGACGGCTTCGGCCTCTTCAGCTTGCTCAAAAACCACCGGCGCGGCTTCTTCAGCGGCCTGGGGTTCTTCGATGGGTTCGGCCTCCGGCTCTTCGCCCGCACGCTTTTGGAAGCCCAACTCAACCAACGAGTCCACCAGTTCACCACGCTGATAGGCGTCAACTTCTTCTTCGCGCACAATCACGACGCGGATCACCGGCGAGATTTCCCCGCTAAAGCGCACGGGCACTTCGTGAATGCCCAGCTCTCGCAAGGGACGCTCGCTGATACGGCGGCGGTTGATGTCCACGCCGGTTTTTTCCAACAACGCGGCGGCGATGTCGCGCGTGGTCACCGAGCCGTAGAGCTTGTTGTTTTTGCCCGCCTTGACGCCTAAAACCAATTCCACGCCGTCAATTTTGGCGGCGGCTTCGTTTTCCATCGCCAGCAAACGCTCGCGGTTTTCGCGTGCACGCTCGATCAACTTCTGGTTGGCGCGCAACGCCCCGGGCGTGGCCTTGATCGCCAGCCCGCGCGGGATCAAATAGTTGCGTGCGAAGCCGTCGGCCACGTCCACCACGTCACCCGCCACGCCGTGCTTGTAGATGTATTCCTTGAGTATGACCTTCATCGTCCCAGGCCTTCCTTGATCAGCAATTTTGGCGAGCGGTATCATACCGCAATTCGGCAACCATATCCAGGGTGAAGTGGCGTTTGTGCCCAATTCATTGACGGAAACGACCTCAGTGGTCATAATGAGCATAACATCCGTTAAGGCCGTACCTGTATAAGGACGTTGCACCCTATGACCGAATCGCCGCGTACCCCACTTCGGCAGGAATGGCTCACCTGGGAGGATGTGGACAAACTGGTGGACGTGCTCGTGCCCCAATTGCGCGCCGCCGGTCATTTCGACGCGATGGTGATGATCACACGCGGAGGCATTATCCCGGGCGGGCTGTTGTGCGAGGCGCTCAACATCACCCACGTGCTCACCGCCGCCGTAGACTTCCCCAGCACCATCAGCAATAAACAAGCCCGCTTGCTGGTCTTCCCTTCGTTTTTGCAATTTCCGGAAGACGCCTTGCTCCGCGACCGCCGCGTGCTGATCGTGGACGACGTTTGGGGCAGCGGACGCACCAGTACCGCCGTCAAAAGCCGCTGTGAGTCCGCAGGGGCCACACCTTTTACCTGCGTGTTTCACTTCAACCCCTACCGCTCGCTCTTCAGCCGTGCCGAGCCGAATTTCTACGGGGCGATCACCGACGCCTATATTGTCTATCCCTGGGAAATGGGGCGAGACCTCAAAGGTATAACGGCTGCGCAGGGCGTGCCGCCGCAACAATGACGAGGGAAAGCACCGCAGCGCCTCCCCAAAGCGCCGTCACAACGCGCAAGTGCACCTACCCCCTCAGGCCGAGGCTGACCGAGGGGCGACGGACGCTATCACCAGACACAAAACCGCGCCTAGGATTTTCCTTCGTCCGAAACCATCCGCTTCTTATACCGATAGGTGATGCGCCCGCGCGTGAGGTCATAGGGCGTCATCTCCACGCGCACACGGTCACCTAACAGAATGCGGATATAGTATTTGCGCATTTTGCCGGAAAGGTAGGCCAACACCCGATGCCCGTTGTCCAGTTCCACAATAAACTGGGTGTTGGGCAGGGCTTCCACGACCGTCCCTTCCATTTCGATCTTATCACCACGTTTCGCCATAATTTCCCTGGCTTTCTGCCACGCTTTGCGTTTGCAAGCGTATCTTTAGCGGACGACCATCACGTCGGCGGCTTGCCGCCCAAC
This sequence comes from Ardenticatenia bacterium, assembly GCA_026984385.1. GTDB lineage: Bacteria > Chloroflexota > Anaerolineae > Aggregatilineales > Aggregatilineaceae > JALSSH01. Next base: position 3,042 of record JALSSH010000487.1, read on the forward strand.
GTTTATTTGGACAGTCACGGAATATCGAATGCGGTTGCGTGTGTGCGGGTGCGGGGCAACGTGGCAAGAGGCACACGCCCCTTGCCAGCCCAAAGCCGTGAGCGGTTCAACACATTGCGTAGCGTGTGCGGCAGCCTTGCGGCGCGCTGTGCTTAGCGTGATTGTTGTTTGCGCTGCTTGCGGCGCGCACGGCGGATCGCTTTTTTCTTTTGGATGCGGCGCAACTCGCTTTTAGAAACATGCCAACGCTTGCGCCGTACCGTGCTCAGGATGCCGCTTTTGGCAACGCTTTTACGAAAGCGCTTGAGCAACTGTTCTTGCGATTCGCCGGGTTGCAATTCCACATGAGCCACGTTTGCTTCACCACCCTTCTTTCACATTTTTTCATTCACTAGTGACGGTATAACAAAATGCGTTCGCCGGTGCTCAAAAACAAGGGCAGGTGTGAGAACCTGCCCCTGTATATCGCCTTGAGTGCAAACGGCTATTCGGTCATCGTTTCGTCCTCGGCAACCGGCCTCACGGTTTCCGATTCTACCGTGTCCGGCTCGCTTGCGCCAGACTCAATTTGTGCCTCGGCTTGTGCCTCAACTTGCGCAACGGGCGCCTCGGTCTCGTCAGCGGCGGGCGCTTCGGCTTCGGCGATCGGTTCGGCGGCTTCCAGCGCGTCCGCCGTTTCCGCGAGCGTATCCAGCTCTTCTTGTACGGCGGCTTCCAGCGCATTTTCCACGTCGCGGATGCTCAGCCCCAGCCGTTGACGGTGCGGCTCGATGCTGATAATGCGCGCCTGGATGGTCATGCCTTCGCGCAACACGTCGCCCGGGTTGGCCGGTGCGGGGTCGGAAATTTGGCTGGCGTGCAAAAGCGCTTCGATCCCCGGCTCCAAGCTCACAAACGCGCCGAACTGCGTCACACGGCTGATCGTGCCTTCCACGATCTGCCCGACATGGTACATCTCGTCCACCTGAGACCAGGGGTTCGGCTGCAAACGCTTGAGCGAAAGCCCGATACGGCGACCGTCTTGGTCCAGGCGCAGCACATACACGTCAATCTCATCACCCACGCTCAGCACCTCGCGCGGGTGCTTGACGCGATGCCAAGCCAGCTCGCTGATGTGGATCAGGCCGTCGGCCCCGCCCAAATCTACGAACGCGCCGAAGTCCCGCAGCCCGCTGACCACGCCGCGCCGCGTTTCGCCTTCCTTCAAGCTGGCGAGCAACTGGTCCTTGCTCGCGTCGCGCAACTCGCGCTGCGCCTCGCGTTGGCTGAGCACCAAACGCCGACGCCGACGGTTCACCTCGATCACCTTCACGGCGATCTGTTGACCGATCAAGCTCCGCAGATGGGCGGTGCGTTCTTCCTCGTTCAGACCGCGCGGCAGATTGACCACGTGGCTGGCGGGCACGAAGCCGCGCAAGTTGCCGAAAGGCACGATCAAGCCGCCGCGATTGGCGTCCGCAATCTCGCCCTCGATAATCTTGCCGGCGTTCATCAGCTCTTCGGCGCGAATCCAATCTTCGTTTTGCTTGGCTTGCGCCACCGAGACGATCATATTGCCCTCGTCGTCTTCGGTGCGCACGATCATCACCGCGATCTGGTCGCCGACGTGCACTTCCAGCTCTTCGCCCAGTCGGTCCAAGTCGCTGCGCGGCACGACGCCGTCGCGCTTCAGGCCGAGGTCAACGAGTAGGCCCATGTGGTCAACCGAAAGCACCGTGCCGGTCACGATATCGCCACGTTCGGGCAAAGCAACTGCGAAGGATTCCTCCAACAAGGTGAGGAAATCCATCTCCGATTCGGGTACGTCTGTGGGTGTTTGTGTACTATCTATCATTTTTACCTGCGTTTAGCCCCTTAGGGTGGATTTTTGACTTCCGGAGCGGAAACACAAAAAACCGGCGCGGTCTGGTTTCGCCAGGACCGGCAGCCGGTATGCTAGGCATTGTGCTTATAGACGCGCCGCGCGTGCGTGGGTCATACGATTGTTCTGTGTGTTGGGGAATGCCCCCCAACCTTGCCATCTAAGAAGCCATCTCAAACCCACGTGATTCACTGACGCAAACGCGCCCTCCTTTCCAGAGTCCGCTGGATTATAGTCGCTGAGGGGAACTTTGTCAAACGAAATGACAACATTTCGTGCAAGCTCGCCCCTCCCACGCGAGCCGGTGAGCATCGGAGCGTGGGAGGACGATAAAGTCCCGCCGCCGGTGAACGCTCACCGTCGGGGCGCGCCGCCCGTGCGCCATACGGCGCACCACGCGCGGCGAATGCCGCGCGTCAGCCGCGCGCAGCGCGGCTAGGCGGCGCGCCCAACGTGCGCTTGCCACAAACGCCCACTCGTGCCGGCGGATGCCTGCTCCGCGAGCCGCGCGTCGGCGCGGCTCGCGGGGGGTCAAGGGGCGCGGTGCGCCCCTTGCGGGGGTGCGGGGGCAGCGCCCCCGCTCTCACGGCGCGGGCAACGAGCGTAGCCATGTCCACAGGTGCGCCAGTTCGGTGTCGCTCAGTTGCTCCGGCGGAAAAGCGGGCATATCCGCAGGGCCACGCCGCACTTGCGCCACAAAGTCCGCAAAGTCCAGCTCCAAGCCCGCCAGCGGCACGTTCAGCCCCTCCCTGCCCTGCGCGCGCTCACCATGACAGCCGCTGCAAGGCAATCGCGACCAAAGCGCCTCCCCTTCCGCCGCCACGCCGACCGCTTCCGCGTCCACGCTCAACGTGGTTTCCCGCACAGCTAAACGCGGCACAGTCGTGATCGCGCTCTCCTCAAACGTGACAAACCACACCAGCGCGCTCACCAAAAGCGCGCTCATCAACACCGCGTAGGGCCAGAAAACGCGCTTGCGCTGCGCGACGACGTGCGGCGGCGGCGTGGGTTCGGCTTCGCCGCGCTCGATCCGCTCCAGCTCCTCGGCGTGCTCTTCGCGCATCTCCTCGGCGGAAAGCGTGCCCAAGAACATGCTCTTGTTCAGTCGCTTGATGTGCACGTTGTACGAGTGCCAAATCAGGATCGAAAGCACCGCCAACAGCGCTTCCGCGCCGTGCGCTGCGCGTGCGGCGGGAATCCACGCCCCGGGCAGCAGTTTGGTTGCCGCGATGGGGTTCCAAAGCATAAAGCCGGTGATCACCATGATGATCGTGCCCCAGACCACCGCCAGATATTCCACTTTCTCCCCGAAGTTGTAACGCGGCAAGCGCGGGTGTTCGCGCCGCAAGCCCACGTTGTAGCGCGCCCAGTCCCACACGTCGCGCGCGTCGCGCAACGTGGGCAGCATGATCGGGCGCACCCCCAACACATAGAGCTTGTAGCTGAGCACGCCGCCATGATAGATCGCTTCGGCCATCAACAACACGGCCATCACGCGGTGCACGATGCGCACGCTTTCGATCCCGCCCAGCGCCGCGATCAACGACTGCGCCCATGCCTGATCGGCGTATTTTTGCGGCAAGCCGGTTAGCGCCAACACGGTGAAGGAAAGCAGCAACACCAGATGCTCAAAGCGCTGCGCCGCCGTAAAGCGTTGATAGTAGGCTCGGCGTAAGGTGCGTTTTTCGGTTTGTGGGGTCATCGCCCTAGCCCTCCCCGCGCGGCTTACGCACGCGCTCTCGGATGCGGCGGAAGATGTCCGTAGCGATCAAAACCGCGAAGCCGCCCAACACGGTCGGGATCAAGATGGCGTAAAACGTGTTGACCGCAAAGAGCAGCGGCTGCGATTCCGGCGTCGGCTCGTAGTGCCCCACCCAAGCGTCCGGGAAGTTGGCCGTCGCGTCCGGATGGCATTGGCGGCAGGTGGCGAGCAAATTTTCGCGCACCACGTGGCTATTTTCCGCGTCAACGGGCGCGATGTCGTGCACGCCGTGACAGTCAAAGCAAACGGCCTTGTTGGTCGCCACATCTTCGGCCTGCTGCTCAAAGAGCGCCACCGTCTTCCCGTGAAAGTCCGTCAAATAGCTTTCAAAAACATTGGTGCTGATGCCGTATTCGGCCATCAACTCGGCGTCCGCGTGGCAAGTGGCGCAAAGCTCCGGTGAGCGATTGCGAAACTGCGCCGTCGTCGGGTGCGCGATGCCGTGCACGCCGTGACAGTCCACACACGTCGGCACGTTCGGATCGTCTTCCTCAAAAAGCGCCACCCCGTGCACGCTCTGGCGGAACTGTTCAAAGACCGCGCGGTGACAGTTCCCGCACGTTTCCGCGATGCGCGTGCGCGGTTCGGCGGGCGGTTGCACATCGTGCGCCCCGTGACAGTCCACGCACGTCGCGGCGCGCCAATTGCCCCGCGCCAGCGCCTCGTAGTGCACACCGTCGGCCAAGCCTGTGGCCTGCTCCTCATGGCAGCGCACACAGCGCGCCGAAGCCGCCACGCGATACGCGCGCGCGTCCGCAGGCAACGCCCCCTGATGGGGATACGCTTGCTGATCGTGGCAGTCCACACAGCCCAACGGGGGCGCGTCCTCGGGGTCGCCGTGCACCGAGGCGGCCAGGGTCGCGGGGTCTACGCGCAGCTCTAGGGTGCTGCCGTCCGCCAACGCCAAAGTGGGCGGCTCGGGTTGCGCGTGGCAAAGCAGGCAATAGCTATCCTCACCGCTGGGGATGGGCGTTGGGCCTGGGCCTTGAGCAAAAAGCGGCGCGCCCAACGCCAACGCGCCCAGCACCAGCGCGCCGCCGAGGATCAGTCCAAAGGACACTCGCTTACTCATGCGCTGCCTCCTTGCCAAAGAAGAAATACGCGCCCAGCGCCAACGCCAACCCGACCACGCCCAGAAGCACAACCGAGGGCGTCGCCAGACCGCCCGCCGCCTGATCACTGGTCGCCGTGAGCGGCACTTGCGGCTGTGGCGTCACCGCCACGCCGAGCAAGGTCGGCTGCGGCTCAAACGGGGACGGCGCGATCCCGAGCGCGTCCTCGACCGCGTCCAGCAGCGCGTCGGTGTAGGCGGGATTGTGCACGCCCAGGCTGCCGTCGCCTTCCACAATCGCCAGCGCCACCGCCACCCATTGCGGCGCGTCCGCGCCCAAAGCCGCGCGCGCGGTCTCCAAACGCCGCTGTGTGCCCTGTTGCACATCGTCCAAAAAGCGCTGGAGATCGTCGCGCGTCACCAGCTCGCTATGGCACGAGCTGCAAGAGTCCGGCTCTATCGTGTCCACGTCCCCGGGCATGGCGGGGGTCATGGTGTGGCTACCCGCGCGCCCGAACTCGCCGATCCGCACGGTGCGCGGCATGTGGCACGTGGCGCAACGCGGGCCTTCGGCTTCTTGGAAGTGCGCGGAGGGCACGCCCTCGACTTCGGCGAGCAGCGTTTGCCCCTCGAACATCTCCTGCACGGGGTGATGCGGCACGCCTTCCACCGTCATCAGCTCGCCTTCCGTCGTGGCGCTGTTGTGGCAACGCACACACAGCGTGTAAGGGTCATCTTGCAAAAGCATCGGCAGCGCGTCTTGGGCGGCTTGCCAG
>JALSSH010000488.1 GCA_026984385.1 Ardenticatenia bacterium
CGTCCCGCCCTGGCCGGACGTGGACAACGCGGCCATTGTCAACGTGCTACTGCTCGGCTCGGACTCCCACGACGCCTATATCCGCCGCACCGACGTGATGATCCTGGTCTCGATCAACACGCAAAGCGGCACGGTCGCCATGTGGCACATCCCGCGCGCGCTCTTCGTTTACATCCCCAACCACACGCTCGACCTGATCAACACGGTTTACGTGCGCGGGGAAAGCGATCACCCGGGCGGCGGCTTTGAGCTGCTGCGCGAAACCTTCCGCTACAACTTCGGCATCGAGCTGGACCACTACGCGCGCGTGAATTTCGAGGGCTTCATGGCGCTGATCGAGCGCATGGGCGGGCTGACGATCAGCGTGGATTGCAGCATCGAGGACTGGCGGCTGAAAGACCCCACGCTCGACCCGGCCAACCCCGACAGTTGGGAAAAATACGAGCTGCCCGTCGGCGTGCACACGCTTTCCCCCTACATGGCGCTTTGGTACGCGCGCAGCCGCAAAACCACCAGCGACCTAGACCGAGGCCGCCGCCAAATGGACGTGCTGCGCGCGATCTGGCGGCAACTGCGAGATCGCGGGCTGTTGGAACAAGTGCAAGAGCTGTGGCCCTTCGTCCGTGCCTACGTGGATACGGATATGACGTTGGAGGACGTGTTGGCGCTGGTGCCGCTGGGCCTCTCGCTCGACCCGGCCAACATCGCCCGCTACAGCGGCCAGATCGGCACGCATTACGTGGTTGCCTACACCCCGGACAACGGGCGCGAAGTGCTGTTGCCCGCCCGCGAATACCTGCTGCCGATGGTCCACGACCTGCTCACCCCGCCCACTGCCAACCGCCTGGGACGCGCCGCGCTTTCGGTGGACGTGTACGATAGCGCCTGGTGGGGCAACGGCGTGGAGTTCGTGGTCGCGGATCGCCTGGCCTGGGAGGGGTTCGCCGCACGCCCGTTGGGGCTTGGCCCCACCCAGCGCGAAAGCACCGTCATCGTGGACTACACCGGTCAGGCCAAAGGCAGTGCCCTGGGCGAGCTGATGCGCGTGTTGCGCGTGGACGCCGCCCACGTCACCCCCCAACCCGACCCCAACCGCACCATCGACTACCGCGTCGAGATCGGCACGGCGTACAACGCCTGCAAATACGGCTATGCGGAAGCCGAACTCGGCGACGCGCCCGTCTCCGAATATCTGCCCGCCGAGGCGCAAGGGACGGGCTGCTGGCTGCGTTTTCGCGCGCAAGTCAACGTGCGCGCCGCGCCCGGCACCCAGTACGAGATCCTCCGCCAGGCCACGCCCGCCGACGTTTTCGCCATCACCGGGCGCAACGCGGACGGCACATGGTGGCGCGTGCGCCTGGAAGGGCAAAGCGGCTGGGTCTCGGCGGAGATCAACACCGCGAGCGCACATGGCGCATGTGACGCCGTCCCCGCAGTGGACGCGGGCGCCCCGTGAGCAGGCACGGCCTCCGACGTCTTTTCGCCCACTTGTGCTAAAAGGCGTTTTCCGCTTTAATCAAAGCAATGAGGAGGAAAGTGGGCCATGAATGCCAAAAAGCTCCGCCGGATCTACGCCCAAGGTTACGAGTGTCACTCCTTCACCTACACCCTAGCAATCTTGGGGGATAGTTTCGTATGGATGCGCCAAGCGCCCGCTGAAAGCATTCACGCTATCGTCACGGACCCCCCCTACGGCGTAAAGGAATACGATCCAGAACAACTGGAAAAACGTGCAAACGGCAACGGCGGTACGTGGCGTATTCCTCCCTCATTTGATGGTCACCGCCGTGCCCCACTCCCCCGCTTC
>JALSSH010000489.1 GCA_026984385.1 Ardenticatenia bacterium
GTGACCGACGACTTGATCGCAGTGGCTGATGACAATCCGGAGATGCCGCGTGCGCAGCGTTTGTTGGGCGATGCGTATATGCGGCACGGAATGCTCAGCGAGGCGTTGGAGGCGTATCGTCGGGCGCTTGCGCAACTCTGAGCGCACCTGCCAAAGACAAGGGTGGGGCAAAATAAGCCGACATATCGGGCTGGGTTGAGGTACAATCCGGCCCGTTTGTTACGTCTTGTCATTTCACACGATAGCTTGTAGGAGGACTCGTGGAACGCACATTGATCATCGTTAAACCGGACGCTGTGCAACGCGGACTGATCGGCGAGATTGTCGCGCGCTTTGAACGACGCGGCTTGCGCATCGTAGGTATGAAGTTTATGCAGATCGACCGCCAACTCGCCAGCCGTCACTATGCTGAGCACGAGGGTAAAGGTTTTTACGAATCGCTGCTGGCCTATATTACGTCCGCGCCCTCGGTGGTGATGGTGTTGGAAGCGCCGAACGCGATTGAGTTGGCGCGCAGAACCATCGGGGCGACTAAGCCGATAGACTCCCCTCCCGGATCTATTCGCGGCGACTTGGGCGTTGAGGTGGGGCGCAACCTGGTTCACGGCTCGGATAGTGCCGAAAGCGCCGCGCGCGAGATTGATTTGTTCTTTGCGCCCGAGGAGTTGGTGAACTGGTCGCGTGACGTGGACCGTTGGGTTTTCGAATAGAGCGGGAACACGGCAACATGTTCCCGCGCCGCGTCTTGATGGCGCGGACGTGCGGGAAACTATGCGCGAGACGGGCTTCTAGTCTCGCGCATAGTGGTTTGGCAGAAAAACCGCGCTATTGAATTCGCACCAACACCGGCGCTTCTTTCCACAAACCTTCCAGGTCGTAGTAAGCGCGTTTTTCCGGCAAAAAACCGTGCACCACCACGTCCCCATAGTCCATCAACACCCACCCGTGCGCGGCTGTGCCTTCTACGTGCCAGGGGTGGAGCTGGAAGCGCTTTTTAGTCTCTTGGCCGATGTGTTCCACAATGGCTTTAAGTTGACGGTCGCTGCTGGCGCTGATGATCACAAAGAAGTCCGTGATCGGCGACACCTGGCGCATGTCCATCAAGACGATGGACTCCCCTTTTTTGTCCGAAGCTAGGTCGGCGATCAATCTGGCGAGTTCTAGAGATTCCAGTGACATACCCTCCTATGCTCTACACGCTGAAGTTTTCCGGCCCGTGCCGGTGTGATTTCATTTTAGCACGGTTTGGCGAGCAGAGCCTAGCGCGCTTGCAGCGGTGCGTGAAAAAGCGGCGTGTACACCGCTCCACTCGGCTTAAGTTGGCTGCGGACCAGCGTTACTTCGCGCACGGTCCACGTTTCGCGCTGTTGCAACGCACTTTCGGCGATCAGCGTGCCCAGCGCCTGCACGTCAGAGCGGCGAGCGTCTCGGCGCACGCGCCCGAGCGTCAGGTGAGGGTGGAAGGGACGCGCTTCGGTCGGGTAGCCCAACGGGGCGATCTGGGCTTCTACCGCGTCGCGCAACCGTTGCAGCGCTTCCGGATTTTCGTGCACGCCTACCCACGCTACGCGCGGACGACGCGGGTTCGGGAAGCAGCCCATGCCTCCGGCGGCTAGTTGAAAGGGCGCGTGACCGCGCACGGCCTGCGCCAGCGCCTCTTGGAGCGCTTCTTGCTGGCGCACGGGCACGTCGCCCAAAAATTTGAGCGTCAAATGGATGCCCTGCGGCGCGACCCAGCGCACGGTACGCGGCGGCACACGCTCGCGCAACCAGTCTTGGATCGCGCTGATGTGGTCGAGGATGTGCGGAGGGAGTTCGATAGCGATAAACAAGCGCCAATTTTCCATGCTGTATTTTCTCTGTGCGTATGTATTTTCTTTCTGCGGCTAAGTATAGCGCGGGTGGGGGAAGTTTGTAACATGTGTCGGTTCGCTCGTTTGTGGCCGTCGCGCGCCCACGACGGCGGGCGTTTCTTTGCGGTGAGCAACCCCGTCCGTCCGAGTTTCACGGGATCGGGACCAGGGGCGTGCCTTGACAGCGCCCCGCTTTGTGCAGTAAGGTTGCTCGCAGCGCCGAACGTCAGGGCGTGTTCAACGACAGCAACGGAGTAAACGCAAAATGAGCCGTGTGGTCAACCCGAACAGTACCGGCAAAGAGCGCAATCAACTGATGCGCACTGCCGCCGAGTTGCTGCGTCGTCTGAGTCAGAAGAGCGCCGTAGACGACGAGGCTAAGGATATGGTGGCGATGCTGGTGTTTTGTTTGCGGGGCATCGAAGAAGGGATCGAAAAATCCGCCGAAGTGTGGGAAAAGCGAGACTATTGGATCAAAGCGGAACGCTTGCGCCAAAAATGGAGCTGGGCGGGAAACGCTGCCGCTACGCTGGAGCAGATTGTGCAACAAGAAAAGTGGGAACAGCTTCCTCAGGCGATGGCGGCTTTGTTGCCGCATTTCTCTGAGATCAAGATTTTGCGCTTCACACGAGACCCCAGCACATGGCAAGGCGCATATCGCCGTCTCCGTGAGCAGTTGGGCTGACGGCGGCCTGCGTTGGTTGCGTATTTTGTAGGAGCGCGCTTGTGACCCCTGAAGAGTTTGCGTTTGTTTTCGGCGCGGTGTTGGCGCTGGCCGCCCTGATTTGGACGGCGGACTACGCCGATCGGCGGCAAGCGTCTTGGGCACGTTGGGTGGTGCGATTGACGGTGTGGGGGGCGGCGTTGCTCTACGTGGTTCAAGGTGTAGACGCGCTTTTTGCCGCCTATGCCGAGCCGCCGAGCGCCGACGCTCCATCGGTGGTCGCTGCGCAAGTGGGTTTTGCGCTGTCTGTAGCGATTGCGGTTGCGGTTTTTGCCTTGACCTTTGCCGCCGTTCGTCGCCGTTTGGTACGCATTTTTCCACCCTTCTGTCCGGCAGCGGACATCCCCGACCCGCCCGTGCCGACCTCTCCCGCGCCACTCTTTCCGCAAGAAGGCACGCCGCTTTTTCCTCAACAGCTCAATTACTACACAGATCGCACGGTGGTGATGCTGGGCGCAGCGGCAACTCCGCCTGTTTCGTCTGCTGTTCCCGTGCTCACTCCAACCGTGCGCGGCTTCAATCCCGCGTCCGAGTTGCACACTCTGGCGCTGATTTTGATTGTGTTGGCGTTGGGCGGGCAATTTATGAGCTTTGTGCTTGATAGCGGGCTGAGCGGTGTGGCGGAGGAGTTCAAAAGCAATGGCCTCAGCATCAGCGGTTTGCTCATTAACAGCTTGCCGCTGGTCGTGCTTCCTTTTGTGGGGGTGGGGCTGGGCACACGGCGCACCTGGCGGCAGGCGTTGCGGCGTTTGGGTTTAGGCCGCTTAGGGTGGAACGGTGTGCGGGTGGCGTTGGGCACGGCGTTCATTTTGCTGTTCTGGATGGTGAGCGTGGGCATTTTGTGGCAATTGCTGACACCCCAAGACCTCTACGAGGAGCAAACCCAAGCTACCGATGCCCTGGCAAGGAGTGTTACCACGTTGGGGGTGGCCTTCACGCTGGCGGCGACGGCGGCAGTGGGCGAAGAGATCACGTTTCGCGGAGCGTTGCAACCCGTTTTCGGTTTTTGGCCGACGGCGCTTTGCTTCACGCTTTTTCATGCTCAATACGCTTTTACGCCCGCTTGGCTGCTGATCTTTGGGGTAGCTGTGGCGTTGGGGTGGGTGCGTCAACGTTACAACACCACCACCGCCATCCTAACCCACTTTCTCTACAACTTTATTCAACTGCTGGCCGCTCTTTCTCTACCTGCGTTTTTCTGACTGTGGGAGCGTCGTTGCCGTGTTGTTGCCCGAAGAAGCATTACGCGATTTCTCTTTGGAAAGCCAAGTTCTTGGGCGCGCGATGAGTGTGCGCTTGGTTTTGCCGCCCCGCTATAGGCCCGATCCCGCCGAACCCTATCCGGTGCTTTATTTTTTGCATCCCTGGGGGCTTAGTCCGCGTTACATCACGGACAAATTGCACATCCACGAACATCTTTGGCGAGGCGTGGAGCAGGGGGATTTGCCGCCGATGGTGATCGTGTTGCCCACCGGCCACAAGAGCTTTTACCTCAACGCCGCTGACCCGCCCGGACATGATTGGGCCGCGCTGTTGGACGCCAACGAGCGTTTTTTTGAAAACGCGCTGGAAGAATACGGGCGCTATGGCGACTATTTGCTGGGCGAGGTGATCCCTTACGTCGAGGAGCATTATCCTGTGCGCCGTGACCGCGCCGGACGCGCAATCGGCGGGATTTCAATGGGGGGCGCGGGCGCGGCTGTGCACGCATTCCGTGCGCCGGAGCATTTTGGCGCGCTGGGCATTCACAGTCCGGCGCTTTTCAGTGGCCCGCCGGAAAATGGCGGCCCACCCTGGATATTTGGTCTGGAGCGGGCAACTTTCGAGACGCGCGATCCGATCTCGCTGGCGCGCAACTTGTCGCCGCAAACTGCGCCGCGTGTCTTCTTGGATACGGGCGACCGCGACCCCATGCGCGCCGAGGTGGAGCAGCTGCACCGCGCCCTCACCGAACGCGGCGTCCCGCATGTTTACGAAGTGCTCGCCGGGGGGCACGACAAAACGTACTGGGAGCCGCGCATGCGCGACTATCTGGCGTTTTACGCCCGTGAATGGTGAGTTCACGCTCAATCTAACGGCTCGGCGCGGGCTGTTTGCTGTTCTGTGTGTAGCGGGTGACCGGGCACTTCGTGGTGCTCACGGCAACGCGGCTCGTAGGCCTCTTTCGCGCCGATCCAGATCAGCGGGGCGTCATAATGGGCGGGCTTGCCATCTACTAAACGCTGCGAGCGGGTGGCTTCCTCGCCGCAGATGAGGCAAATGGCGTGCAGTTTTTGTACCTCGTCCGCACGGCAGAGCAAGGCGGGCATCGAGCCGAACGGCTCACCGCGAAAGTCCATATCCAGCCCTGCCACAATCACGCGCACCCCACGCGCGGCCAACACTTCAACCACGCGCTCGATCTCCGCATCGAAAAACTGCGCTTCGTCAATAGCGACAACGGTGGTTTCTGGGCGCACTTTTTCCAAAATTTCTTGGGCGTTTTTCACGGGTTTGGCGGCGTGGCCCTGCCCGTTGTGAGATGTGACGCGCTGCATGATGTAGCGCGTGTCCAATTGTGGCTTGAAGACCTGCACTTTTTGTTTGGCAATGGCGGCACGGCGCACACGGCGGATCAGCTCCTCGGTTTTACCGCTGAACATCCCGCCGCAAATCACCTCAATCCGTCCGGAGTGGTGTCGCATAGTTTCCCTCCCTCAAAAATGCGCATCACAGAGCAGACCCGATCGAAAAAAGAAAGGACAGGCCGTTTGTCGCCTGCCCCTTCCCTCCCTCAAACGGTGATCGTCCTACTCGGTTTCGGACGGCTCGGGGATTTCGTAGCCACGAGCGCGTAGCGCCTTTTTGGTGTCGGCCAACACTTTGCGCCCGATGCCGGAAATCGCCAAAATCGCCTCGTCGCCACCTTCGGCAAAGCGCGAAAGCAGGTCGCCGATAACGGAGATGCCGTTTTCGATGTAGACGTTGGTATAGCGCTTGTCCAAGCCCAACTCGGCAATCGGCACGTCCGGCGAGGTGCGCGCCTGCTCGCGGGCTTGGGCTTGGGCCAAAATCTTGTCGCGGACTTGCAGGCGTTTCATAAAGCGGTCCACCTGGCCTTCGGTGTCCACGATGCGTTGTTCGCCCGTGTAGAAGGGGTGGCACGCGGAACAAACGTCGGTGCGGATCTCGGGCACGGTGGCCCCAACCGTCCACGTATTCCCGCAAGCGCACGTGACCCGTGCTTCGGGATACCACTGGGGATGAATTTTCTCTCGCATGGTGTTTACTTCTCAACCTTTCCTGTCACGGCTCCCTGGCAGGCCAGGGGGATGCGTGACGGTGATCGGGGTTCGGTAGGCGTGTGTCCCAATCGGGCGCGTTGACGCCCGCGTTGTGTCGGTTAGGCCTGGAGCTGCTCGGGCGGGTAAACGCTGATGCGCTTACGCCCACCTTTGCCGGTCTCGAAGACCACGTGCCCCTCGATGGTAGCAAAGATTGTGTAGTCACGGCCCATGCCCACGTTTTCGCCCGGGTGGAACTTGGTGCCGCGCTGACGCACGATGATATTGCCCGGGATGACGTACTCGCCGCCGAAGCGCTTCACGCCCAGCCGCTTGCTGTTGCTATCCCGACCGTTGCGGGTCGAACCGCCACCTTTTTTGTGTGCCATCTCTGCGCTCCCTCACTTACACCGTGATCTCGTCAATCCGCAAACGGGTGAAATATTGGCGGTGCCCCCGACGCCGACGATAGCGCTCTTTGGGCTTGTATTTCCACACCAGGATTTTGCGGTCGCGTCCTTGTTTGACCACCGTCGCTTTTACGACTGCGCCTTCAACGACCGGTTGCCCGATCATCAGATCGCCGTCGTCTGGGGCGACCAACAGCACGTCGGTTAGCTCGATGGCTTCACCTTCCGCATACGGCAGTCGCTCCACGTCCAGCTCTTGGCCTGGCTCGACGCGATATTGCCGACCACCGGTGCGCAAAACTGCATACATAGTTGTCTCCAATCTTCGCTTTGCCACCGCTGGCAGCCAGCCCACTTATCCAGCCGCCCCAGCGGGGAAAATTGGCGTCGCGTGCGATAGAAATAAGGCCCTGGCGCGGCCAGGGAAACCGCGCGTATTATAGCGGTGGGGGAGAGGAGCGTCAATGCCGGTTTGGGCTTGGACACAGGGCGCAGAGGCGGGCACAGAGCACACAGCACACAGCGCTGTTGCACTGAACCTTGGATAGTTGTAGAATCGCTTAACAGTGATATGAGAAACCAAATGAGAAAAGAATATGTCGACGCGACGATTTGACGACGAGGCGGGCGACGACTCTTCGCCGAGCGTTCCCTCGTCTTCTCCCAGACCACGTCGAGCACCTACCGGCGCGTCGCCGCGCCCCAACGCTGTACCACGCAGCAGCGGCTCGGCCAGTCGCCACGCAACCGCGCACATGCCGCGCACGCTCGCGCAAGTGCTCAGCGAAGCCAACGATATGGTCGTGCGTGGCGACCTTACCGAATACGTCCCTTTGCCCACCGGCTTTGACCCGCTCGACGGCCTGATCGGCGGCGGTTTGCGCAAAACGGAGTTGGTGTTGCTCGGTGGGGCACAGGGGATCGGAAAAACGATTGCCTCGCTGCAAATGGCACGCAATATCGCCATGCGCAACAATCAGTATGCGTTTTATCTTTCCTATGAACACACCGAAACGCATCTGATGAACCGCTTGCTGTGTCTTGAGAGCATCAACCCACCGGAAGTAGACCTCAAAAGCGGGGTGCGGCTTAAAGACCTTTACGACATCGTCATTTCCGAGCGCGCCAAAAGCACGCTGCGCGGCAGCAGTGGCTCGCTCCAGGCGATTTTGCGTAACAACGCCAAAACCGCGATGGCGTTGGCTCGTGTCAGTCGCTACGCCGACCGCTTGATCCTGGTCAAAGCCAGTCCTGCGGTCACCACGCTACGCGCCATCCGAGAGATGACCGCGCGGCTTTGTGACGCCACAGGCGGCAATGTCACCGTCTTTATAGACTATCTGCAAAAGGTCGCCATTCATCCGGAGCGCGCCGCTGATGAGGGAGAAAAGGTGACTATTGTGGTGGAGGGGTTAAAGGACTTGGCGTTGGCGCTGGGCGTGCCTGTTTGGTCTATTGTGGCCGCTGACCGCGAAGGCCTCAAGGCGCAACGTCTGCATCTTTTCCATCTGCGCGGCAGCTCCGCGTTGGACTACGAAGCGGATATTGCGATCATTATGAACAACAAATACCACATCCTCTCCAAAGATCACGTGGCCTTCAACCCCTATCAAGCGCGCCAATATCGGGATTGGGTGGTTTTCACCATTGAAAAGAATCGCGCGGGCCGTGCCATGCAAGATATGGAGTTTCAGCTCCACGCGCCCTACTTCGCTTTTGACCCGCGTGGGCGACGTGTCCAACAGCAGCTCATTGACGACAAAATCATCGAATCTTAAGCGGCCTTTGTTTGTCCCTGACGCATAAAAAAACGCCGAGCGCGCGCTCGGCGTTTTAACTTCATGGCGGGTTAGGCATCTGCTGTTTGGCCCAGCCGAAAATGCTTGAGCTTGGAAAGCTGGCGCACCTGTTGCTCCGCATGATAGCTGCTGCGCACCAGGGGGGCGGACTCCACCCACTTAAAGCCCAGCTCATAGCCGATGCGCTCCAGTTCCTTGAATTCCTCGGGCGTGTAGTAACGCGCCATCGGCATATGGTGACGGCTCGGTTGCAGATATTGCCCGACGGTCAGGATGTCCACGCCCCAGCTCACCAAGTCCTGCATGGTTTCGACCACCTCGTCGAACGTCTCGCCCAGCCCAACCATGATCCCGCTTTTGGTCAGCACGAGCGGGTCCATGGCCTTCGCATTGCGCAAGGTGGCCTCGGCCCACTCGTAACGGTCTTGCG
>JALSSH010000490.1 GCA_026984385.1 Ardenticatenia bacterium
CTCGGGAAATGTGAGGGGCATTTTGCTACCTGACGCCAGAATCTTTCTGCACTGCGCGCTACGTTGCCACACCAAACGAGGCCAAACCGATGAAAGCTCGTCAAGTCACTTACACCAATCGCCGCTATTTGGACGCTCTCGCCGACCATGTGCTGATCTACGACGGCGCGATGGGCACAAGCATCCAGCGCTATCACCTCACCGCTGAGGACTTCGGCGGCGAACAGTACGAAGGTTGCAACGACTACCTGGTCATCACCCGTCCGGACGTGATCGAAGAGATCCACGCCTCCTTTTTGCGCGTGGGCAGCGAGGTGATCGAAACCGACACCTTCCGCTCCAATCGGATCACGTTGCGCGAGTACGGCTTGCAAGACCGCGTGCTGGAGATCAACCGCACCGCCGCCCAGATCGCGCGCCGCGTGGCCGACCGCTTCGCGCGAGAAACCGGCGTCCCGCGCTACGTAGCGGGCAGCATAGGCCCCACCGGCAAACTGCCCTCCTCCGATGACCCCGACCTAAGCGACGTGAGCTTTGACGAGCTGGCGGACGTTTTCGCCGAACAAGCGCGCGGCTTGGTGGAAGGCGGCGTAGACGTGTTGCTGCTGGAAACCAGTCAGGACATCCTGGAAGTGCGCGCGGCGGTGGTCGGCATCAACCGCTACTTTGAACGGGCGGGCGTGCGCGTTCCGCTCCAAGTGCAGGTGACGCTGGACACCAGCGGGCGGATGCTTTTCGGCACAGATATCGCCAGCGCGCTCACCACGCTGGAGGCGCTGCCGATTGACGTGATCGGGCTGAACTGCTCCACCGGACCGGAACACATGGCCCAGCCGGTCAAGTATTTGGTGGAACACAGCACCAAGCCGATCAGTGTGCTGCCGAACGCCGGCTTGCCGATCAACGTGGAGGGCGAGGCGGTCTACCCGATGCAACCCGAGCCTTTCGCCGAGATGATGCGCGAGTTCGTGGAATGGGGCGTGAACGTGGTCGGCGGGTGTTGCGGCACAACGCCCGAACATCTGGAAAAGCTCGTCTTTCAGGTGCAAGGCGATCTGCTCAACAAGCGCAAACCCGCCCCCCGCCAACCGCAACACGAACCCGCCGCCTCCAGCGGGATGCGCGCGGTCGCTTTGCGGCAAGTGCCCCCGCCCACCTTGATCGGCGAGCGGATCAACAGCCAGGGCAGCCGCAAGATCAAGCGGTTGTTGCTGGCGGAGGACTACGACGCCATCGTTGAGGTGGCGCGCCAGCAGGTGGAGGCAGGCGCGCATATCCTGGACGTGTGCGTGGCGCTCACCGAGCGCGACGACGAAGTGCACCAGATGCGCGAGGTGGTCAAGCGGCTTTCGATGGCCGTAGACGTGCCGCTGATGTTCGACACGACCGACCCGCAGGTGATGGAAGCCGCGCTGAGCCTTTACCCCGGGCGCGGCATCATCAACAGCGTGAACCTGGAAAGCGGACGCGAGCGCATGGACGCCGTGTTGCCGATTGTGCTCAAGCACGGGGCGGCGGTGGTCGCGCTGACCATTGACGAGCAGGGCATGGCGAAAACCGCCGAGCGCAAGTTGGAGGTGGCGCGCAAAATCTACCACATCGCGGTGGAAGAGTACGGCTTGGCGCCCGAGGACTTGATCTTTGACGCGCTCACCTTCACGCTGGCGACCGGCGACGCGGAAACGGCGGGGAGCGCCGTCGAGACGCTGGAAGGCATCCGCCGCATCAAAGCGGAATTCCCCGACGTGTTGACTTCGCTCGGCGTGAGCAACGTCTCCTTTGGCCTCAGCCGAGCGGCGCGCGCC
>JALSSH010000491.1 GCA_026984385.1 Ardenticatenia bacterium
GGATCGGGTCGGCGTGGCACGCGCAAAAGCCGCCGAGTGGCGCTGCGTGGTGGTGCTGAAAGGGGCGTTTACGGTGATCGCCGCGCCAAGCGGTGCGGTGACCGTGCTCCCCTTTGCCACGCCCGCCCTGGCAACCGCAGGCACAGGGGACGTGTTGGCGGGCGCGATTACGGGGTTGCTGGCGCAAGGGCTGGCCCCCTATGCGGCGGCGGTGGCGGGCGCGTATGTGCACGGATTGGCGGGCGTGCGTGCCGGTGAGCGGTTCGGCCTTGCAAGCACCACCGCCGGAGACGTGCTGCGCGCTTTGCCGGAGGCACTGGGCGCGCTCAGCGCTGCGCGTTAGGATCGCAACAGGGGCGCTCACGCGAGCGCCCCTGCTTTCGGCTTTGAGAAAAACCGCGCTCAGTCGTACTTTTCCCCGGGCACTTTGCCCTTGCGGTTGTAAACGATCTTGCGCACGGCGGGGGACATGCGATAGCGGGCTAAGTAGAAAAAGACGCCGCCTTTGGTGCGCCGCCGCGAGCCATCCGAAGTGGGGATGCCCTCGCCCGCGTCAATTTCCAGCGCTTCTTGCAAAATCGCCCGGGCAAATTGTCCGCCGCAAAAACGCACGATCGCCTCGATCTGGCGCACGGGGACTTTGTCCTCTTCTTCCAACGTGGCGATGATCTCGGCGGCAGTTTTGCGTTGGCGTGCGGTGATGTCTTTGCTCAGCTCCGGATAGGCCGGGCTGACCGCCAAACGTCGCCCGCCCAGCTCATAGCCGTTGAGTTTGTTCATGGCGCGCGTGGTTTGCTTTTCGGAGTGCATCTCCACCAGCGCGTAAGGTTGTTGAGCGCGCTCGTCCTGTTCCACCGTGAAGGAAACGACCTCGCCGTGCTCGGCGAAAAGCGCGCGCAGTGTTTCCTCGTCCGTCTCCGGTGGGAAGTTCGCCACATACAATACTTTGCCCATCGCAACCCCTCCTAGCTTGCGTCTCTCTCTGCATCTTCCGCCTGCTGCCGTTGAGCGGCAAGCGTTCGCCCTTCTTCCAATGCTTCCTCAACCGCGCTCCCCTTCAGTTGCGCGAGCTGTTCTTGCACCTGCACAACCGGCTTGCGTAAGGTTTGGGCGACTTGGCGACGGATCACGACGCCACGCTGGGTCAAGGCTTGGCGCATCTCCACCGCGCTACGCGGGGCAAGCCACGCCACCAGCGGCACGCTGACCATAAAGCCCACGATCAACCCGCCGATAAAGCTCAGCGCCTCGTCATCGTTTCGCCCACCCATCGCCCTCACTCCTCGGACTGCTTCTCACCGTTTTGACGCGCCTGGTGCAAAGCGCGCCGAATGCCGAAAAGCTCCCGCGCGATCCCGCCCAGGCCGGCGGTCAGCGCGCCGAACTTCGCCACCGGCTCGACCACGTTCTGGCTGACAAACTCCGCCGTGCCGCGCACGGTCGAGACGGTCTTGTTGGCGTTGTCTACAATAGGCTGAACTTCGCTTTGCAGCAAGTTGACCAGCGCCGCCACTTGCAACACCAGCACAATCAGCGCCAGCCCCATAAACATCCCTTCCAGCGCCAGCACGATGATAAAAATGTCGCGGATCAAGCCCACCCAGATCGCCGCGTCGTCTGGGTCGGCCAGCAGCGCAATTGCCAGCGCGCCCACCAGCCCGACCACGAACACGCCCACGATCACGCCCAACCCCACCAGCGGCCAAAAGTACCAGGCGCGCCCAGCGGAAGGCTCGGCGGGCGTGGATTTTTCCTGCGTGGAAGGCTCGGCGGGCGGTTGTTGCGGACTTGTCGGCTCTTTGCT
>JALSSH010000492.1 GCA_026984385.1 Ardenticatenia bacterium
CGTGGAATCGCACCGGCAAACAGCCCGTCAGTGAGTACGAGGACTATCTCAGCCAGGTGGTCGAGTTCTGGTTGGAGCGCGGCGTCGTGCCGCTCTTGGGCACAAAGGCGGACAATCTGGAAGGCGACCACAGCATCAACGCGGCTATTGCACGGGTGGCGGCGCGCTACGATGTCCCGCTTTGGAACTTTTGGTTAGCCGCCCAGTCTTTGCCCAATCACGGCTTTGACCCCAACTGGGGGGACGGCTTTCATCTGCTCTGGGCGCGCAGCTTTTACAACAACCCCGCACGGCTGCGTGACGGCTGGCCGGTGCGCAACTTAACCGCGTTGCAGGCCATTGACGCGGTCTGGCGCGCGGTTTCCGCCGACGCACCCGCCGCAGAAAGCGAGTGAGCGCTTATGTCCCGTTGGATCGCATTCGCGCTGGTGGTGGCGTTGGTGCTGAGCGCGTGCCGCTCGGCCCAAAGCAAGCCACAAGACGCCGTGCCGCCCTATCTGCGGGCGCTGCTGGCAAACGACGAAGATGCGCTGTTGCGCGCCACCTGTCCGGAGTGGGAAGAAGAGGCCGCGCGAGACCTGGCCGCTTTTTCCGGCGTGACGGGCGAGTTGCAAGACGTGCGCTGTCAAGCGGCGGGCACGGAAGGCGACTATACGCTGGTGACGTGCAGCGGCACGATGCAGATCAACTACAACGGCGAGCTGCGCGACCGCTCGTTGGAAGGCCAAACCTATCGCGTGAAAGAGGTGGACGGTGACTGGAAAATGTGCGGCTACCAATAACGACCCGGGCAAGCTAAACTTCGTCTTGCAAAACAACCCCAACCTGTTGCCGCCGGAAAAGGTGCGCGTGGAAAAAGTCAGCGTCACCCCCTACCCGGACGGTCGGCGCGTCAAGGTGGCGGTGGAGCTTTCCCCTTTCCGCGAACAGCCCGACCTGGACATAGACATCCTGGACGTGGACGGGCGCGCGGTGGCCGGCGTGAACGTGATCGGGGTAATGAACTTTCGCATGGCATTCGTGTTGCACTTGCGCGGCGTGGAAAAACCGGAAGGGGACTACACCGTGCGGGTGCATTTGCACTATCCCGAGCACACCGAAGCCCACCATACACACAGCGCCCCGCTCCACATTCCGACAACGGAAATATCCTAAAACCGTAAAACGGTTGGGCACATTCCCAACTTTCGCTATACTACAGCAACACAATCTAGATTTTGCGTTATCATACGCAACACGACAACGGCACACGTCCTGAAGGCGATTGAGCGCGGTGGCTAGAAAAAAGCTCGGCAAATACGAAATTATCGAACGCATCGGTCGGGGTGGCATGGCGGAAGTCTATCGCGGCTATCATGCTGCGCTGGACCGCTACGTGGCGATCAAGCTGCTGCACGCTTTCCTCGCCGACGATCCGGAATTCAAAGATCGCTTTGAAAAAGAAGCGCGCAACGTCGCCAAGCTGCGCCATCCGAATATCGTGCAAGTGTACGATTTTGAATATGACGAGCAAGGCGACAGCTATTATATGGTGATGGAGTTCATCAACGGGCCGACGCTCAAAGAGCGGCTCTACGAACTCAGCCTGAAGGGGGAACAGCTTTCCCGCGCCGAAGCAATCCGCATCGTGCGCGACGCGGCCAAAGCGCTGGCCTACGCGCATCAGCGCAACATGATCCACCGCGACGTAAAGCCCGCCAACTTGATGTTGGACGAGGACGGGCGCGTCGTGTTGACCGACTTCGGCATCGCCAAGATGGTGACCGGCACGCAATTTACCGCTAGCGGCGGCATGGTCGGCACA
>JALSSH010000493.1 GCA_026984385.1 Ardenticatenia bacterium
CCGTCCGGCTGGTGCAGCGCGGCGTACCACACCAAGACGCTCAGCGCCGCGCCGAAGCCCAACAACGTGGCCGTGCTGAGCCGACGACGTAGCGCGCGCAACCAGGCGGCGCGGTCGTCGGGGTGTTGGACGGCCAGCCAGCCCAGCACCAACAGCCCCGCGTACACCGTCCAAGTGGAGGAAGCGGGGAACGCCACTTGCAGCGAGGCCCAACGCAACATTGCCAGACGCCGCACCACCGCCAGCGTATAGCTCAACGGCAGCCAGACGCCCCACGCCGCGACTTCTCCCGCCGCGCCCCAGAGCAACCCCACGCCAACAGCCAACGCGCCCAGCGTCATAATGTACGGCTGCACGGGCGCGATCAGCAGATTGGCGAGCAGCGAAACCGCCGAAAGCCGCCCGAAGTGCAGCAAAATAAGCGGCGTGGTGGTAATCTGTGCGGCCAGCCCGACGGTCAGCGGCTCGGCGAGCCAAGCGGTCAGGCGGCGGGCGGTTTCCCGCGCGAAGCCGCGTCGCAACAACGCCTCCAACGCGCCGCTGAGCGCGTCGCCGAAAAGCACCAACCCCGCCGTCGCCGCTACGCTGAGCTGGAAGCCCACGTCCCACAGCACCAACGGACTCCACACGCTCATCAGCCAAACGGCAAAGGCCAGCGTGGTCAGCCCGTAGGCGCGGCGGCCCAGTTGCCAAGCCAGCACAGCCAGCCCGCCCATGATCGCGGCGCGCACCACCGCAGCACCCGCTCCCACAAAAAGCGTATACAACGCCACGCCCGCCAAAGCCGCCCACCCAGCGCGTCGCTTGCCCAGCGCAGGGGTCAGCAAGCCCATCAGCGCGCGGATGACCACGATCATATTGGCGCCGGAGATGGCGATAATATGCGTGGTGCCGGTGCGGTTGAAGGCGTCGCGCACGTCGGCGGGAATGGCGCTTTCCACGCCCAACAAAATGCCGCTGAGCAAAGGCGCTTGGGGGCTGGGCAGGGCGCGCGCGATGAAGCGTTGTGCCCGTTCGCGCAAAGCGTAGAGCGCCGCCAGCCAGGGCGCGCCCTGGTCGTGCGCCAACACGTCTACGCGCGCGTTGGGCACAACGGCGTAAACGCCGCGCCGCGCCAGGTAGTCGCGGTAGGAAAAATCGTCGAAGGACGGGGGAAGCAACAATTGTCCGCGCACGCGCACGCGGTCGCCGTAGGCGTAGCGCTCATAACGCGGCGCATGGACGAGCACATCACCGGATGTAGGACGTTCGGCGTCGTCCGTGCGCACACTTTCCACGCGCACACGCAAACCCGTATAGCTCTCGCGCGGGTCGGGGGGCTGGCTCACCACGCCGATTAAGGTGGCATAACGTCCGTCGGCCAGGTGCGCGATATGCTCGGGGGGCAAAGGGCGCACGGCCCAAGCGGTGCGCGCCGCGCCCAGCGTCAACAGCGCTCCGCAGACCAACGTCAAGCGCCAAGCACGCCGTCGGCGCACGGCGTAAGCCAGCCCCAACGCTGCGCCCGCCAACGCCAACCCCACCCCCACAGGTGCGCGGGTGGGGCTTTGTGCGGCTAAGAAGATGCCGCTTACCCAGGCGGCGACCAGGTAGAGCAGCGTCACGGGCGATCCTCAGCAACTACGCGCGGGCATTGTCCGCGCAATCGTGCGATGTCACGATGCGGTAAGCCGCCTCAACGGCTTCCTCCAAGCTCATATGGCTGGTGTCCAAGTAGACCGCGTCCGGCAGGCGGGTGAGCGGGGCCACGTCGCGGGAGCTATCCAGTTGGTCACGGGCGCGCAACCCTTCGCGGATCGCTTCCAAGTCAGCGGCTTTGCCCTCGGCCAAACGCTGACGATAGCGACGGCGGGCGCGCTCGTCGAGCGTCGCGTCAATGTAAATTTTCAAGTCGGCGTTCGGCAAAACCACGCTGCCGATGTCCCGTCCGGCCATGATCACGCGCCCGCGTTTGGCGAGTTGGCGCTGGGCGTCTAGGATCGCGGCGCGCACGTCGGCGTTGGCCGCCACGACCGAAACGTAAGCGTCCACCTCCGGCGTGTGGAGCTGCGCGGTGATGTCTTGCCCGTCCGCCAAGAAGGTATAGGGCGGGTCGGCGCTGGGGCGGGGGTGCATATCCAAGTGCGCTTGGCGGGCCAGGGCAGCTACGCGGGCGCTGTTGTGCGGGTCTATCTGGCGCTGCAAGGCCAACCAAGTGATGGCGCGGTAAAAAGCGCCGGTGTCCACGAAGAGATACCCCAGCCTGCGGGCCAGCGCCAGCGAGACGCTGCTCTTGCCTGAGCCGGCGGGGCCGTCTATGGCGATCACGTTAGGCAATGACAACGTTCCCTTTCCGTGCGTGATTGTGGAAAAGCGGTCAGTCGTTCGTGACTATATTACAGCACAGCGGGAGCATGGGGTAGTGCCAGGGCGCTCCTGGGATAGGTCCTTCGGCTGCATCTGTACCCCCGCCCCCGTGTTTGCGCGTTTGGTCTTGCAGAGCCAAAGGGTGGGGCACACAATGCAACCGAGCGCCGCAACGCCAGGTCAAGCTCAGCGTGCTTTTTGCAAAAATGCTTGCAAAGCCCCCGCGTTGTTAAGCGCCAAGCGCTGCGTTTTACGTTCGATGCGTTTGACCAAGCCGCTGAGCACGTCTTTGGGGCCGAGTTCGACAAAAGTTTCTACGCCTTGCCCCAACATATAGCGCACAGACTCCGTCCAGCGCACCGTTGAGGTCAATTGAGCGCCCAGCTCGGCGCGGATGGCGTCCGGATCGGTCAAGGGGGCGGCGTTCACGTTGCCGATGACCGCTATATGCGGTGCGCTGAAAGGCGTTTGAGCCAACACGCGCTGAAAGTTCGACGCGATCGCTTCCATCAGCGGAGAATGAGAAGCAACGCTCACGGCGAGTTGTACCACACGGCGCGCCCCACGCTCGCGCGCCAGCGGCAAAGCCGCTTCGAGCGCCGCTTTTTCGCCCGAGATCACGATCTGCCCCGGGCAATTGTCGTTTGCCAGGACAAGCACCCCGCCGCTTTGCTCGGAGGCCGTCGCGCAAATTTCGCGCACGGTTTCCGCCTCCAGCCCCAAGATGGCAGCCATAGCGCCCGGGCGACGTTGCGCGGCTTCGTTCATCAAACGCCCGCGTTCCCGTACCAAGCGCACGCCGTGCTCAAAGCCCAGCGCCCCCGCCGCCGTCAACGCGGTGAACTCGCCCAAACTGTGCCCGGCCACAAACGCGGGGCGCAGCGCCTCGCCGAGTTCGGCTTGCAACACACGCCACAGCGCCACGCCCATCACGTAGAGCGCGGGCTGGGTATTGAGCGTATTTTGGAGCGTTTCGGCTGGCCCCGCAAAACAGAGTTCGCTCAGCGCAAAGCCGAGCAAGTCGTCGGCTTGGGCGAACGTTTCGCGCGCAAGGGGAAACATTTGCACCAGGTCCGCGCCCATGCCCACTTGTTGCGACCCCTGGCCCGGGAATATCAATGCGGTTTTGTCCCAATTCATCGTGGTTTGCGCCGCTGTGCTCGCGGGAGCGAGTGCGGCGCTTTCCTCCTTCCTGCTACTTACACGACAACGATCAGGCGGGCACAAGTGTACCTGTGCCGCCCTACCTTGCCCACAAAAGGCCGCGCATGTTGCCGACAAACGCAAAGCGTGGACTCGATACGGCAAGACCGCACAGAGTTGGTATACTTAAAAGTGTGCTGACACAAGATCAAGGTAAAGGCTGGTGAGGATGTCGCAATCACCTTTAGACATCAGCGAACAGGAGATACGCGAACGCTGCCGCTTGCTGTTAGAAGCCGCCGCCCGTGAATCTATACGGCTGCGCCATAACTATATTGGCACAGAACACCTCTTCAACGCCATGACCCAGCTTTCGGGCAGCATAACCGCGCATCTTCTGCGTACCTCCGGTCTAGACCCACGCGAAGTGCGTAACACCATCCGCCGCGAGGCGGGCGTAGGAGATGATATTGTCGGCCAACGCCCCCCACTCACGCCGCGTTTACATCATGTGCTGGCGATGGCCGTCTACATGGCCGACGAGATCGGCCAAACGCATATCAGCGAAGCCCAAGCGTTATTGGCGTTGTTGCAAGAAGGAGAAGGTGTCGCGGCACGGGTGCTCCAACAACTTGGAGTGAATATAGCGGATTGGGTCAAGCAGTTGGTGGACGAGATCGTCGCCGAAGATGAGGCGCTCAATGCCCAAACTTCTTTGCGTTTGATGGGCGGGATTTTTGCCCACGAAGCACACGACGAAAGCCAGATGCAAGATATGAGCAACGTGGAACGTATGCCAACTCCGTTGCTGGACAAATACGGGCGCGACCTAACCGAACTCGCCCGCCAGGGCAAAGTCGGGCCGGCCATCGGGCGAGAGATGGAAGTCCGCATGATCGCGCGGACATTGCGCCGCAGCCAGAAAAATAACCCCCTGTTGCTGGGCGATTCCGGCGTGGGCAAAACGGCGGTGGTAGAGGGGTTGGCTTACAACATCGCGCACGACCTGGCACCTGAATTTTTGCGCGGGCATCGCATCGTCAGCCTGGAAGTGGGGATGCTGGTAGCCGGTACGAGTTTGCGCGGCCAATTTGAGGAGCGACTGATCGGCATTGTGGAAGAAATCAAAAACGCGCCGGACGTGATCTTGTTCATCGACGAAATTCACACCATCGTCGGCGCGGGCGACACGATCGACAGTAACCTAGACGCGGCCAATATCCTCAAACCCGCCTTGGCGCGCGGGGAGATCACCTGCATCGGCGCAACCACATTTGAGGAATACCGCAAGGCTATCGCCAAAGACCCCGCCCTAGATCGTCGCTTCCGCACCATTGATATCCGTGAACAAACCGTGCCCGAAGCGTTGGTGGTGGTAGAACACCTGTATCCGCGCTACGAAGCGCATCACGGCGTGCGCATCTTGCCGGAAGCGCGCGAGGCCGCCGTCCGTCTTTCCGCACGCTACATCCACGACCGCCGCTTACCGGACAAAGCGCTGGACTTGCTCGATGAAGCCTGCGCGCGTTTGGCGATTCAGACCAACCCGGACATCAACGCTAACGCTGACTCCTCGGCGTTGGTGGTGACGGCACAGACGGTCACCGAAGTGCTCAGCGAGTGGACGGGCATTCCCGCTCAGGAACTCACCGCCGACGAACGTAAGCGCTTTGCGCACATGGTGGAAGCGTTGCGGCAGCGTGTGGTGGGGCAAGACCACGCGCTGGAAGCCGTCGCGGACGCGGTGAAGACCAACCGCGCGGGCCTGGGCGACCCCAAGCGACCGATCGGCGTGTTCCTTTTCCTAGGCCCGAGCGGGGTAGGCAAAACCGAGTTGGCAAAAGCGCTGGCGGAATTTCTTTTTAGCGACGAGGACGCCTTGGTCCGTTTGGACATGTCCGAGTTTCACGACGAGCATACCGTCGCGCGTTTGATCGGCGCGCCCCCGGGCTATAAAGGGATGGAACAAGGCGGCCAGCTCACCGAAGCGTTACGTCGCCGCCCCTATAGCGTGGTGTTGTTAGACGAAGTGGAAAAAGCCGCGCCGGAAGTTTTCGACTTGTTCCTGCAGGTTTTTGACGAGGGCCGACTCACCGACGCCCAAGGGCACACCATAGACGCGCGCCATGCCTGTTGGATTATGACCAGCAACATCGGCACGGGCGATGTGGGTAAGGGGCTGGGTTTTGCCGCCGAGCCGGAGCGTTTGCCGGATTACGACTATCATTTGCGCAAACACTTTCGCCCGGAGTTCCTAAACCGTCTGGACGAAGTGGTGATCTTCCGCCCGCTGAGCCGAGAAACGCTGGAAGCCATCCTGGACTTGCAACTGCAAGAGGTCTTCGCACGGCTGCAAGCCCAACAATTGTCGTTACAACTCGAACCCAGCGCCCGCGAATTGCTCTTGCGTAAGGGCTACGATCCGGCCAACGGCGCGCGCCCGTTGCGTCGTGCCATCCAACACTTACTCACCCGTCCGCTCAGCGCCGCGTTGTTGGAAGAGCGCTTCGGCGCGGGCGACGTGGTACGAGTGGCGGCAGAAGGCGACGAACTGGTGCTCTATAGCGCCGGAAAAGCGCATAAGTCCGGCCCGTTGTCCGACGCTTCGATGGCTTCTTCTGAGGAAGAGACGCCTCCGGAGGCCATCAGTCGTACCGAGTAACCCCCGCCCTGTCAGAGCACGTGCAGAACCCATTTGAGCAGTTATGAGCGCTAACCCCATTCCCCCTGTGCCCCAAACCGGCATCACGCCGCTGGCTTTGTCTGCCGACCAAGAACGCCGCTTGCTCAGCCTTCGCCGCAACGCCGACCGCACCGACCCTTTCGCCAGCGATCCGGACGACGTGGTGCGACGTTGGGGCAAATTGGCCTTGCGGCGTGAAACACCCCACCCGCACGACTATTTGGCGCTGGGGGATCGGTGTGCACAGTTGACGTTGGCGTCAGAGCGGCGTTTGCGTGTGTACTATGTGGGCAAAACGCTTCATGCCTATTGTCGCGCCGAAGAGCTGGCACGCGATCAACATCTGGAGACAGAATTGGCGTGCCAAGCGTACCGCGATTATGTGCACTGGGTGCTGCAAGTGGCGCGTGCGGCGCCCTCCCGCCGCAATATCGCCGTAGCGCTGTGGGCGGCAGCAGAAGCGCGCAACGCCTACCCCGAGCTGGCCGAAGCGCTGGACGATGAGTTGCAGTTGCTCACGCTCTGGTACATTGCGCCACCGCAAAGCCCGTCTGTGCATCTTTCAACGTCCGCCGCTGATGAACCGCTTTCCTCGGCTACGCCGGCCAGCGAGGCAACGCACCTCTATCCGGACGAGTCGCCGACTTTGCGGGATGAAGGAGCAGGCGTTGAGAGTTTGTTTTCGCAAGATATGCTTGGTATGCCGGAACAAACCCGCGCCGACCGTCCGGATGTGTTACAACAAGTCATTGAGGAAAGCACGTCCGGTTCAGCGCGCACGCCCATCCTAAGCGTGCGTGTGCTGACCGTCCAACGGGTCAAGCACGGCGATTTTGACTTCGGCGACCGCATCGGCGGGCGTTATGAGGTGGCGCAAGTGCTGCGTGGCGGCATGGGCATTGTCTATTTGTGTTACGACCACGAGGAACGGCGTTCGGTGGTGCTCAAGACGTTTCAGCGGCGGTTTTTAACCGACGAGAGCACCGTCGCGCGCTTTACCAAAGAAGCCAAAACCTGGATCGAGCTGGAAAAACATCCCCATGTCGTACAAGCGCGCCGCGTGCAAAAGTTCGGCGGACGTCCGCATATCATCTTGGAACACGTCGCAGGGCCAGAAGGTCTGGGGCCAGACTTGCGCAGTTGGATTCGCCATCGGCGAACGGACGTGCCGACGGCATTGGACTTTGCTTTGCAAATTGCGCTGGGTATGCAACACGCCACACGGCGGGTGCGGGGGTTGGTGCATCGAGACCTAAAGCCCGGCAATATCCTGGTACGCCATGATGGTGTGGTCAAGGTGACGGACTTCGGGCTGGTGCGTTCTTTTGAAGCCAGCGACGTGCCCCTTGAGGACGGCGCACCCGATGCCCCAGACCATTTGACGCGCGTTGGGGCGATCGTGGGCACGCCGCCGTATATGTCGCCGGAACAATGCCGCGCCGAAGCCGTGGACGCTCGCAGCGACATTTACGCTTTTGGCTGTGTGCTTTACGAGATGTTGACCTGGCGGCGTATCTTCAACGCGGAAACCCGCGAAGAGTGGGTGCGCGCGCATCTGCACCAAGCCCCTGCCTTTCCGGAAACCGCCGCATATATCCCGCCAGCCGTACAAGCCTTTGTCCTTTCCTGCTTGGCAAAATCGCCCGCCGAGCGCCCCCAAGATTGGGCACAAGTGGTCGCCCAGCTCACCGCGCTTTATACCGAGGTGACGGGGCGCGCGCCCGAACCGGACTTGGAACGCGAAGAGGCCACGCTGGAAATGCGCGAGTGGATGGACAAAGCCTATAGCCTGACCGAGTTGGGCTACGCCGAAGAGTCGTTGCAAGTCTATCAACACGTCCTGGAACATCATCCGGACTCCGCCTGGGCCTGGGCGCGCCAAGGGCGCACTCTGCGGATTTTGGGTCGCCATGAGGACGCGCTGCGTGCCTACGACCGCGCCTTGGAGCTGAACCCGCGCTTCGCCTGGGCGTGGACGGGCAAAGGGCAGGTGCTGGAACAACTCGGGCAGATCGAACGAGCGCTCGCCGCCCATCAAACCGCGACCGAACTCCAGCCGGACAATGTTTGGGCCTGGTACAACCTGGCCGAGGCGCACTACTCACTGGCAGACTATGCCGCCGCGATGGAGATGCTCGACCGTGCCTTGCAGCTCGACCCGCATCACGCGGAAAGTTGGGCCAAGCGCGGCCAGGTCTTGCGCGCGATGGGGCGCTATCCGGAGGCGTTGAACGCCTACAACCGCGGGCTCGAACTCAACCCACCTTACGCTTGGGCGTGGAACGGCAAGGGATT
>JALSSH010000494.1 GCA_026984385.1 Ardenticatenia bacterium
AATATCTACGTCATCGGGCGCCAATTCTGCCGCGCCTTCGTAGTATTCGATAGCCTGTTCAATATCGCCACGCCAATAAGCGCGCTCGCCGAGTTGCGCCAGCGTGATCGCGTCCATAGTCGGGGTGGGTTCTCCGCCTACGCTTGCCAGCACCCAACTTTGCACCGTGTTGAATTGCCACATCACACCAACCGCCGCCAGCATGGTGAGCAGCCAGAGCGTATAAAACAAGCGGCTGCTTCGTCTCCGCGCTTGGCGGCCAAAGTGTAGGTTGGAGCGGTCTCGTCGAATGTACATCTTGCACCTCACGGCAACGTCACGGCGTTGCGCGTAATAAAAACCGGCGAGCGAATGTCCCCCCGGCTTCCTTGTGTAGATTTTACCACCACCGCGACCTTTTCGGCATATCGCGGCCAGAAAACCGCGTTTTGTCCCGTTGCGGAAGCGTGGTAAACTGCGCACAAGGATAAATCTACAGAGAACTTGGGTTTGGGCTTGCCAGGAAAGGACAAAACACCGTGCGCATGATTGTTGATACCGACGCCGGCGTGGACGATGTCCAGGCGATTATGATGGCGCTGAACCACGCCGATACCGAAATCGCGGCGATTACCTGCGTGACCGGCAATACGCATGTGGACTGGGTGACGCGCAACGTCTTTGCGATGTTGGATGTGGTCGGCGCAGGGCCGATCCCCGTTTTTCGCGGGGCGGAGCAACCTTTGCTCCCGGGCACGTGGACGGGCGAAGCGCGCGTTCACGGCGAGGACGGCTTGGGCAACTACACCAAGCGCCAACCCACAGCGCGTCAGTTGCAAGACGAACCGGCGGCGTTGGCTTTGGTGCGGATGGCGAACGAGGCCCCGGGCGAGCTGACGCTGGTCACGCTCGGGCCGCTGACCAACGTGGCGCTGGCTTGCCGTCTCGATCCGGAGTTTCCGCACAAGATCGCGCGCTTTGTCTTTATGGGCGGGGCCGAGCTGGCAATGGGCAACACAAACAACCTCAGCGCCGAGTTTAACGTCTATTGCGACCCGGAGGCGGCGGCGGTAGTGTTGGACGCCTTCCCCGAAGCGGAGATGCTTTCTTGGGAGGCGACGGTGCGCCATCCCTTCACCTGGGAACAGTACGAAACGCTGGCCGCAGGCACGAGCCGCGCCGCCGAGTTTTTCCGCGACACGACGGGTAGCGCCGTACAATTTTTGCGCGAACAACTCCACGCGCCCGGGTTTTACATCCCCGATCCGCTGGCGATGGCCGCCGCGCTAGAGCCGAGCTTGGTGGAGGAAAGTAGCTTCCATTACGTGGCGGTGGAAACACGCGGCGCGCTGACACGCGGCCAAACGGTGGTGGACCATTTCGGCGCGAGCGGGCGCTCGCCGAACGTCCACATCATCAAGGCCATAGACATCGCGACGATTTACGCGATGTTCGAGCAGATGTTGAGCTGAGACGATGAGAAACGCTCCGAGCACCGAACAGATCGTCACCTGGCTGGACGCGCTCACGCCTCTGGGCGGGCTTTCCGGCCATGAGTATCCCGTGCGCGCCTATCTGGCAGAAACTCTACGCCCCTGGGCAGAAGCCGTGCACACCGATCCGCTCGGCAACTTGATCGCGCGCTTTGGGGCGGCAGACGCTCCCCGTCGCCTGGCCGTGCTGGCCCACATGGACACGGTCGGGTTGATGGTCAAGCACATTTTGCCGGACGGGGTGTTGCGCGTGGTGCAAGTGGGTGGGGTTAACGTGCGCGCGTTGCCCGGAGCAGCGGTGGAAATTTGGCAAACGCCAACCTCT
>JALSSH010000495.1 GCA_026984385.1 Ardenticatenia bacterium
AGGGGTGCGCGACAACGCGCTGCGCTGAGAAGCGGGCGCGTTGTTGTTTGGGGCTGTTTGCGCGGCTATTCCTCCGGAGAGCGGGGGGAAGGCGAGGGCGGCTCAGAGCGCGTATGAGGGGGGCGGCGGGAGGGCGGGCTGCGCCGCGCGCTTTCTTCTTTGGAGGACTCCGAGCGTAAGCGCTGAGCATGGGGGGCGGGGCGTGCGGGCTGGGTGGGGGAGCGGGTGGGCGCCACTTGAGCTTGGGGAGCGATAGGGCGGGTGCGCTGGCTTTGGAGTTGCAAGGGGGGCGCGCTGCTTTCTTGCGCGCCGACCACACCGCTCCGTTGCGCGCGCACCAACACGGTGATTTTTGTTCCTTTGCCGGGCGCGCTTTGGATGTGTAACTGCCCTTCGATCAGCTCGGCGCGTTCACGCATGTTGATCATGCCCAAGCTGCCGCGCTGGTCATAGCCTTCGTCTACCGCTTGCACGTCAAAGCCGACGCCGTCGTCTTCGATCTCGGTGACCACAAACTCATTGCGAAGGTACAGCCGTACCCAGATCGTCTCGCTTTGGGCGTGTTTGCGCGCGTTGTTGACCGCTTCTTCGATGATATAGAACAGCACGCCTTGGGCGTTGGTGTCCAACGCTTCTTCCACTTCCGGCTGGCCCTGGACTTCCACGTGAATATCGTGGGTGTCGCGCATTTTTTCCGCCAGTTGATGCAACGCGGCGATCAAGCCCTGCGTTTCCAACACCAGCGGGCGCAGTGTAAAGAGCATGTGGCGGATCTCTTTGGTTGTGCGGCGCGCTAACTCTTCGACCTTCCACAGCTCTTCGCGGGCTTGTTCGGGCTGGCGTTCTAACAGGCGGCGGATGTAGTTCACGCGCATAGCGATAGCCGCCACGCTTTGGGTTGGGCCGTCGTGCAGGTCGCGGGCCAGTTTTTTGCGCGCGTCTTCTTCCACCTCGACGATCTTCTCTTTTTCGCTCAGCAGCGTTTGGTAGAGCACGGCGTTTTGCAATGAGAGCGCGGATTGTGTGCCGATGGCGGTCATCAGCTCCACATGGTCATCGGAAAAGGCGTTCGGCTCATCACAGCCGAAGATCATCACGCCGTACACATCAAACCCCGCGCTGAGCGGGATAGCCAGCACAGATTGGGCACGGTGGAAGCCCGCAAAATAGCGCAGCTCGGGGTCGTGCACGGCAGCGCCGCCGAAGATCGGCTGAGCGCGTTTCATCGCCAAGCCCAACACGCCGCGCCGTCCGGAAAGCGCGACGGTCTTGTCGCTGGGGGTTAACCCGCGTGAGGTGATCACGCGCAATTTGTTGTCGTCGCCCTGGAAGAGCAACACGGCGCTGACCAAACGCACTTCCGGCCCCAAATCTTCGCGCAAACTTAGCGTGCCGATATTTTGGGCTTCTTCCAGCACGCGCCGATGGTCGAGCGTGGCGCTAAGCGTTGTTGCCATCTCATAGATGGCGCGAGCGCGTTCGCGTGTTACGCGCAACCGTTGCGCCTCGTCCAACAAAGCGCGTTCGGGGGAATGCGCCGCGCCGCTGCCGGACGAACGGCGTAGCCGCGCGAGCAACGGCCATAAGCTCCCTACAAGCCCCAGCCCCAACGCAAGCAGCGCGTATCTTTCCAGACGGGGTACGGTGAGCGTGCCCACGCCGAACAGCACATGTTGAACCAGCAGGGATAGCGCAACAAAAGCGGCCAAGACAACCCAGCGCCGCAAAAAAGACGCCAGGCCAAAATGCGTGGAAGATGCGGGGGCTGTGTAGGTGTTCAAGGGTCGCTCTTAGCTA
>JALSSH010000496.1 GCA_026984385.1 Ardenticatenia bacterium
GACAAAAACCAGCGTGTCGCGCGGCTTGTGCCCACGCTGGCGGCGTTGCTGGGCGTGCACGGCGAAGACCTGGCGACCGCGCAACGCGCCGCTGAGCTTGCCAAAGCAGACTTGGCGACGCAAATGGTCGTGGAAATGACCTCGCTTCAGGGGATCATGGGGCGCTACTACGCGCTGGCCCAGGGCGAACCGCCCGCCGTCGCTGAAGCGATCTTCGAGCACTGGCTGCCGCGCTTTGCCGGTGACGCACTGCCGCAGTCGCCCGCCGGCGTGCTGCTGGCGATCACGGATCGGTTGGACAGTCTGGTGGGGCTGTTCGCGGCAGGGCTGGCGCCCACCGCCAGCGCCGATCCCTTCGCGCTGCGGCGGGCGGCGCTCGGCGTGGTGCAGATTGTGCTGGAACGCGGGCTGGACTTCGACCTGCGCGAAGCGATTGCGCGCGTCGCCGCCGAGCAACCCATCCCCGCCGACGCCGAGGTGCAACGCGCCGTGCTGGATTTCATCATCGGGCGCTTGGACGTGTTGTTACACGAGCGCGGCTGGGCGCACGACGTGATCCGCGCGGTGCTGGCCGAACAAGGCGCGAACCCCGCGCGCGCGCTGCAAGGCGTGCAAGAGCTGAGCGAATGGGTCGCACGCGAAGACTGGCCGAACATCCTGGACAACTACGCGCGCTGCGTGCGCATCACACGAGCCGAGCCGCAGACCTACGCACTCGATCCGTCGCTGTTCCAAGAGGAAGCCGAGCGCGCGCTTTACGAGGCGTATCAGCAGGTGGCCGCTCGGTTGGAGGCAAACGCCAACGTCGGGGCATTTCTGGAGGCGTTCGCGCCCATCGTGCCGACCGTGCAGCGCTTTTTCGACGAGGTGCTCGTGCACGCCGAAGATGCCGCGCTACGGCAAAATCGGCTGGCGTTGCTCCAAGCGCTCGCGGCGCTTGCGCACAGGCGCGCGGACTTCAGCCAATTGGCGGGTTTTTAATTGGGGAGCACCACCGCTCCACGCCCCGCCCGTCTTTTTTGAAGAAGGCGGGGCCAAAAATGGCTTTGCCCTACGGCACGACGTGCCGCAGGGCAAAGGCCCATACCGCGCAACTTTCGGATAGCCGCGCCGCGCAAAGCCATCTACGGCCCCAACATCGGCAAGTTAGCTTGCATCATCGTTTGGATCACATTGCCGGTCGTCGGATCGCATTCTGCCGGAACTGTGCCCGCGCGGATCGCGTCCAGGGGCTGGTTCGGGTTGAGCGCGTTCCAAGCCATACGCGCCAACTCCGCAATGGTCGGCGCGGAAAGGTCAAAAGGCAACCACTCGCGCCCGTGCAACACCGCCACGAACACAAAAGCCCCGTTCGGCCCGATCACAATGCCGGCGTCTCCGTGTGTGTCGTTGATCCAGCCGTGTTTGTGCAACACGCGCGCTTGAGGAGGCACGCCTGCTTCCAAAAACACGTTGATCGTGTTGGCGTCCATCGTGTAAAGCATTCGGCGGCAGACCTGGGGCGTGAAGTCCTGCGGATAATGTTCTACCAGCAAGCCCGTTCCATCCTGTGCACATTGGTAGATACCCGCCAACAGCCAACCTAAATCTCGCGGCACAATCTGGTTGTACGGGTCGGGCGCGGTGCGTTCTTGGTCGGCGCTGGTCATAATGGTTGTGCCGCCGGATGGTGGATTGTCCGGTTGGGTGAGGTATTCGCGGGTGATAAACGTGCCGCCCAGCCCCAAGCTCTGCATAAAAGCGGTCACATCATACGCCCCTCGCAGCGCGTCTCCGTCGCCTAGCCGCTCCAAAAGC
>JALSSH010000497.1 GCA_026984385.1 Ardenticatenia bacterium
CCGCTGAGCGCAGCGGACGGGGCGAGTATATTGACGTGGCGCTGCTAGATACATCGGTGGCGGCGCTGGTGAACATCATCAGCAACGTGCTGATCTCCGGCCAAGCTCCGCGTCGCTACGGCAATCAGCACCCCAACATTGTGCCCTACCAGACTTTTGAGGCGGCGGACGGCGCTTTTGTGTTGGCGGTGGGCAATGACGGGCAATTTGCGCGGCTGTGTGCGCTGCTTGAGCGCCCCGAATGGGCGCGCGATCCGCGTTTTGCTACCAACCCCGCCCGCGTGCAACACCGCGAGGTGCTGGTCGCGCTGCTATCCCCGATCTTCCGCGCGCGCACGGTGGCGGACTGGGTCGAAGCGTTGCTGGCGGCGGGCATTCCCGCCGGCCCGATCCACGATTTGCCGGATGTGCTCGCCGACCCGCACATCGCGGCGCGCGGGCTGTTGCACGAGCTGCCGCTAGGGGACGACATTCTCCGCTTGGTCGGCCCGCCGGTGCAATTTGCCGAGCAGCCCGCCCGCGTGCGCACGCCGCCGCCCCGTCTTGGCGAGCACACCGAGGCGGTTTTGGGCGAGTTGTTGGGCATGGACGCCGCACAGATCGCCGCGTTGCGCGCCGAAGGCGTACTCTGAGCGCGCTAGGGGCAACTGACCGCCGCGTGTTCCTCCAGCGTGGTGCTGAAAACGTGCGTTTGGTCGTCGCAAGAGCGGAAGTAGAGGTAGGGCGTGTCCGCCGGATAGAGCACCGCGTTGATCGCGGCCAGCCCGGGCGAGCAGATCGGGCCGGGCGGCAACAATTGCGCGGCGGCCATGCCGTCCTGCTTCAGATACGTGTTATAAGCGGCGGCACTTTGCGGCGTGCCCAGCGCGTAGTAGTCGCTTTCTCCGTAAAGCGGCGGCCACCAACGCCCGTCCCGATAGCCGATGGCGTATTGCACGGTCGGGTCGGCGTCCAAGCGCATCTGGCGCGTCAGGCGGTTGAGGTACACCGAGGCGATCATGGGCGCTTCGCTCGGGTCTACGGCTTCCCGCTGCACAATCGAGGCCAGCGTCACCACCTGATACATGCTCAGTCCCTGCTGCGCGGCGCGTAGCAGCATCTCGTCGGTGATGTGCGCGTCGAAAGCCTCCAACAGCGTGTCGCGCAACCCCTGCGCGGTGATGTTGGGCGGCAATTTGTAGTCCCCCGGGAACATAAAGCCTTCCAGTGAGGGCGCGCCCCCGTCGCTCAACACCGCGGGGATGCCCATGCGCGTCTGAAAGTCCGACGGAATAGGCGCGCCGCGTCCGGTCACGGCCAGGAAGTCCGCGCCATCAAAGGGAAGCAAAGTGTTGGCGTCGATGGCGTTTTGCGCGATCTCCTCCAAGCGCCAACCCGCCAGCGTGCGAAAGGGG
Source organism: Ardenticatenia bacterium (assembly GCA_026984385.1). GTDB lineage: Bacteria > Chloroflexota > Anaerolineae > Aggregatilineales > Aggregatilineaceae > JALSSH01. Next base: position 1,395 of record JALSSH010000497.1, read on the forward strand.
ATCGTGGCGGCGCTGGCGTCGGTGAGCGCGTAGGCGATCTGCTCCAAAGTTTGCGTTTGGCGCAAAAAGTACGTGCCGGCCTCAAGCCGCCCATCCAGCCGATGATAGCGCACGTAGTCCACGAAAAGAGCGGGATCGGTGATCAGGCCCTGGGCGTAGAGCTTTTGCGCGATGGTGGTGGCGGTGTCCCCTGGCGCGATGGTGAATTCACGCGGCGTGGGGTCTGTGCCTGCGGGCGTGGTGAGCGCGTCTTGCTGGCGGGCGAGCGCGATCTTGAGCCGAATGGCGGTGAGCGGGTTCAGCCCTTCCTGGCGCGCCCAAAGGTACAGTCCGCCGCCGACCACGCACGTCACCAACAGCGTGCCGAGCACAACGGCCAACGTCAGCGCGAGAAAAACACGG
>JALSSH010000498.1 GCA_026984385.1 Ardenticatenia bacterium
GAGCGGGAGGGCGGGGGCTTTGCCCCCGCGCCCCCAGCAGGGGGCGACTGCCCCCTGCACCCCCCGCGAGCCGCGCGATAGCGCGGCTCGCGGAGCGGACGCTCGCCCGCAGCATAACGTTTGCGGCGATCGCGCGTTTGGGCGCGCCGCCCGTGCGCCATTCGGCGCACCACGCGCGGCATAAGCCGCGCGTCAGCCGCGCGTAGCGCGGCTAGGCGGCGCGCCCCACCGGCGGACGCGCAACGCCCCCGCCACATCAATCAACACGGAGGAAAGTTATGCCAACGCATTTCACGGTCGAGGTGGACTGGACGCATAACGGCACATGGAGCGACGAGACCGCGCGTGTCGAGCAAGTGCGCATTCGTAGCGGCTTTGAGCGTGCGGGTGCGTCGGTGGCGGCGGTGGGGCGCTGCACGCTCACGTTGCGCAACCACGACCGCCGCTACAGCCCGGGCAACGCCGACGGTCCGCTTTACGGGCAACTGCTTCCGCGCCGAAGGGTGCGTGTGCGCGCAACGGACGGCGTGCACACGTGGACGCTCTTTTGGGGCTATATCGAGCGCATCGTGCCGGAAGCGGGCGCGCAGGGGCGCGGCCTGTGCGAGATCGCGTGCGTGGACGGGCTGGACCTGCTCGCCCGCCAACGGATCGGGGTGGCGTACACGGACGGTAAGCCGGTAACGCAAGCAGTGGCGGAGTTGGTCGGCGCGGTATATACGCCGCCCGCCACCGCCTATCAGGACAACGGCGACACGCTCACTCACTACGGGCGCGCCTGGCAACCGGAACATACCACCGCGCTTGACGCGCTGCGGGACGTGTGCCGCGCGGTGTATGGGCGTTTTTTCCTGGCGCGCGACGGCACGGCCACCTATTGGGCACGTGACGCCTTGCAAAACCCCGCCGCGCCGATCGCGTTGCATCTAGACACGTCCACGCCGTTGACGGGTTTGGATGTGCAGATGAGCGTAGAGGACGTGATCAATCTGGCGCAAGTGACCGTCTTTCCGGTGGAGACGGTCGGCGCGCCCGCCACACTCTGGCAAGCGCACACCGTGCTACGATTGGCGCCCGGGCAAACGCGCGTGTTGCACGCGCTTTTCCGCGACGAAAACGGTGAGCGCGTCGCCGCCACCGACATCCAACCCTTGCAGCCGCACACCGACTACGCCGTCTGTGATCGGCGCGACGGCCACGGCTATGACTATACGACCGATCCCGCCTTTGCTATTCAGATGGACGTGGAAGCCACGCGCGCCGCGCTCACGTTGACCAACACCGCGACGGGACCGCTCTATGTGACATTGCTCCAGGTGCGCGGACGCCCGATCCGCACCTACGATCCGATCACGTTGGAAGCCACCGACATCGGCAGCCAATCAGCGTATGAACGACGCTCGGCGTCGCTGGTGCTCGCGATGCAAAGCGACGCGCTTTTCGCCCAAAGCTACGCCGACTACCTGATCCATCGCCACAGTGTGCCAACTCTCGCCGCCCACCGTGTGGACGTGCGCGGACGCGAAATACTCGGCGGGGTGAACGTCTTCAGCGTTGGGCTGATGGCGAAGGTGCAAATCAGCGATCCGCAAAGTGGGCTGGAGACGGCAGCGCATCGGGTCTACGCCCTGGAATACACGCTGGAAGCGGGCGGTTGGCGCGTCACCTGGTGGCTGGAACGTGCCGACCCGCAGCCGTATTGGTTGTTGGAACAAACAGGCTACGGCGAACTGGATAGCGCGACCTATCTCGGTTTTTAGGAGGACACCATGAGCGATTGGACGACGCCCAA
>JALSSH010000499.1 GCA_026984385.1 Ardenticatenia bacterium
TCAGCATCCGGACGTGTATTTGGGCGCAAGCCCACGCGGCGCGCTGACCCTTTTCCGCACTGCGCAAGCGCGCGCCGCCGTCGCCGGACGCGACTATGTGTTGCCCGACGACGTTAAAGCGCTGGCCGAGCCGGCTTTGGCCCACCGCATCATCATCGGGCCGAACGCGCGCATCAAAGATATTTCCGCCAGCGCGATTGTGCGCAATATTCTTGACGTTGTGCCCGTGCCCGGGGCAACCGTCAACATGCGTCGCTAAGCGCGCTTCCACTCGGCTAACCTATGTCCAATCGCCGCAATAGCTTCTACCTGCTGATTCTCTTTGCGCTGCTGGCCTGGCTGGTGAGCGGCAGAACGTTTTTGTTGCACCTGGCTTACGTGGGTTTCGGCGTGCTGGTGGGCGCTTTTGTCTGGTCGTGGATGTCCATCAACTGGGTGAGCATCGCCCGCTACACGCAAACGCGCCGCGCCCAAGTCGGCCAGCCGCTGATCGAGCACTTCAGCGTGCACAACACCGGCCTTGTGCCCAAATTGTGGTTGGCCGTGCTGGACCATTCCTCGCTGCCACACCACAACGCCAGCCACGTTGTGCCCACGTTGCTGCCGCGCCGCCGTTACCAATGGCAAGCGAGCACCGTTTGCACGCGGCGGGGCGTTTTCACGCTCGGGCCGATGACCGTGCTCAGCGGCGACCCTTTCGGCCTGTTCCAATTCCCGCGCCGCATCGAGGCGACCGCCGAGGTGATCGTCTACCCCCTGACCGTGCCGATCCACCGCTTCGCCACGCCTATCGGCCCGTTGACGGGGGGGCGCGCCATCCGTCGGCGGGCGCACTTCATCACCACCAACGCGGCGGGCGTGCGCGAATATCAGCCCGGTGACAGCTTCAACCGCATTCACTGGCGCAGCACCGCGCGCCGTCGGCGGCTGATGGTCAAGGAGTTTGAGCTGGACCCGCTGGGCGATGTGTGGATTTTCCTCGATCTTTCGCAGGCGGCGTTGGTGGAACGCCCGGGCGCGGCGGACTTTCGCGGGTTGCCGCCCCAACTGCCCCCTTCCACCGCCGAGTACGGCATTGTCGCGGCGGCGTCGCTGGCACAATATTTCGTGGACAAGGGGCGGGCGCTGGGCTTTGTCACCTACGGGCCGCAGCGCGAGATCGTGCAGCCGGATCGCGGGCCGCGCCAGTTGTTGCGCGTGCTAGAAATCTTGGCGGTGGCGCGCAGCGAAAGCGAACAGGCTTTGCAACACATGCTCGCGTTAGAAGCGCACTTGCTGGGACGCGGCACAACCGCGATCATCATCACCGCCTCTCAAGACCCGGCCTGGGCCGCAGAAGCCTATGCGCTGGCGCGACGGGGCGTGCGTTTGATCGCGGTGCTGATCGATCCGCTCAGCTTTGGCGCGCCGCCCGCCAACCACACCGATTTTCGCGCGATGGTGGAGGCGGCGGGCGCGCTGGTGTACACCATCCGCCAGGACGATGACCTCACCGCCGCGCTGAGCTATACACCGAGCGCACGCCGTCGCGCTATTGGATAAGCGCAGAGGAGTTGCCGTGCTTCCCACCAAGCCCCTTTCCGCATTTCGTCGCCGCTGGCTGTATGTGACCGTCTTTGTGGGCGGCATGACCACGCTCGCGGTGGAGCTTTCCGCCTCACGCCTGTTGGGCAACGTTTTCGGCACGAGCAACATCGTTTGGGCCAACATCATCGGCTTGATCCTGATCTACTTGGCCGTCGGTTACACACTGGGCGGAAGGCTGGCCGACCGTCGCCCGTATGCCGCC
>JALSSH010000500.1 GCA_026984385.1 Ardenticatenia bacterium
TGTGGAGCTGGGCGTTGTGGAAAAAACCGAGGCGCAACGCGGGCAACGGTCGGCTACGTATGCTTGCGGGGCGCTGTTGCGCATTGTGGAAGAGGAGCGACAGCCGCCCCCTTTGCGCTCTTGACGACGCAGCGCCGAGCGTTTAAGCTGGCAGCGGGTGAAATCCTGACCAGTGGGGGAACGTGACTATGCCGAGCTATGACTTTCGCTGTAACGCTTGCGGGCGGCGCTTTGTGCTGACGTACAAAACTTACGCCGAATACGACGCCGCCGAACACACTTGCCCACATTGCCACAGCGCCGATCTCACGCGCTTGATCTCGCGGGTGGCGATTGCCAAAAGCGCCCATTGGGGCGCAGGTTCGGGGAACGACCCTGCCTTCCTTGACGAGTTGGAACACAGCGACCCGCGCGCGTTGGGGCGCTTGTTGCGCGAAGTGACCGAGGAAAGCGGCGAAGACCTGGGGCCGGAGTTCGACGAGGTCGTCACGCGCTTGGAACGCGGCGAAGACCCCGAAAAGATCGAGGCGGACTTGCCGGATGTGCCGCTCGGTGCGTCCGATGACGGCTCTACGGGCGGCGATCTGTAGTTTGCGCCAGCCGAGCTTGCACGATCCCGCGCACGTGTTCGTGCACTTTTTCCACCGAGGCGCTCGCGTCCACTCGTGCCCAACGCGCGGGGTCGGCGTTTCTCAGCGCCTGATAGCCCGCCGCCACCCGCCGATAGAAATCCAGCGTTTGCGCGTCCATGCGATTCCACTCCGCGCCGTCTTCGGCAGCTTGGCGATTGCGGCGCAGCCCTTCTTGTGGCGGAATATCCAGATACACGACCAGGTCCGGGCGCAATCCGCCGGTGGCGAAATCTAGGATGGTGCGCAGCGTTTCCAGCGGCAAACCGCGCCCGTAGCCCTGGTAGGCGAGCGTGCTGTCGGCGAACCGGTCGCTGAGCACGATCTCGCCTGCGGCCAGGCGGGGGCGGATCTCTTGCGCGACGAGTTGCGCGCGAGAAGCCGCGTAAAGCAACAGCTCGGTATGGGGGTGCATTTCTGCGTGGCGCAGATCGTGCAACACGGCGCGGATGCGCTCGCCGATGGGCGTGCCGCCGGGTTCGCGCGTGGTGAAGACGCGATGCCCACGTGCGCGCAAAAATTCGCTCAACAGCGCGATCTGCGTGGTTTTGCCGCTGCCGTCCAGCCCCTCAAACGCGATGAACATACGCGCTTACTCGATCCGCAGCGTGAGCGGGACGCGCGCGGCGCGGGCGTGCGAAAGCCCCAGCCACGAATCTTCCACCCAAACGTATACCTCTCCGCTGTAAATGCCTTCGGCGGCGGCTTGGAGCGTGAACGTCACTTCGAGCGTGTTTCCTCCCGCCAAAGGTTGGTTGAGCGTGTATTCCGTCCACGCGCCGCCGAGCAGCGGGTGATGTTGGACGGCGCGGGTGATCGGTTGCGTTTCGGTGACGGTGGCTGCTGTTGCCAGCGTGTCCGAAAAGCTGATCCCGCGCACGGTGACCGTTTCCAGCGCGACATTTTCGATCTTCACGGTCAGGCTGAGCGTTTCGCCTTGCGGGGCGCTGGCCGGTTCGACGGTGACTTCGGCGCGGATGGTGTTGGCTTCGCCGGTGTAGGCGCGATAGCCGAGCAGCCCGCCCGCCACCACACCGATCACCACGATCAAGCTGCCTACTAAGCGGTTCATGGCGTTCCCTTTTGTGTGCGGATGTCGTCTGATGCTGATTGTAGCGAGAGTGGGGCGCTGGCGCTACTGTGGGCGGACACAGGTT
>JALSSH010000501.1 GCA_026984385.1 Ardenticatenia bacterium
CGGCGTGCGTGGCGTAGTCCAGCGCCACGATCACCAGCGAGCGCACCCCCGCCAAGATCACGTTCAGATCGCGCCGACGTGCCAGGCGGTCTTCGCGCGCCAGATAGCCCATCGCGCCGTGCATTCCGGCCCCGACCCACGCCAAATAGGCGTCCAAGCGCGGGGACGGGCGCGCCGGAATGATGCCCACGTCGCTAAAGCCGAGTTCGCGGGCGCGTTGGCGGGTGCGTGCAGCGGAAAAGAGAGCGCGCATGGTGTATGATCCTTGTGAGAAACGGTGGCCCATTGGCCCGTTCAGTATAGCGCGTAGCAAGTTAGGAGGCCGAACGTGAATGCAGAAAATTTCGCAGCCTTGCGCCGAGCCGCACGCCCTTTCGAGGGCGAAGTGTGGGGTCTGCGCCCTGTGCTTTTGTGGAGCGCGATCCTGGTGTGCGCATTCACGTTGGGCGCGGGGCACGGCGTCCACGCCCAGCCCGACCCGCCGCCCACGTTGGCCCAAACGCTGGCCGCGCACGTCTACGCGCTGAGCGTGGAGATCGGCGCGCGTCCGGCGGGCAGTGTCGCCGAGCAGCAAGCCGCACAATACATCGCCGCGCAACTGGCAGATTGGGGTTACGCGGTGGAGCAGCAACCTTTTCGCTTCACGGTGGGCGACCAAACGTATACTTCCCGCAACGTGATCGCGCGACGAGCGGCGAGCTTCCCCCACGCGGACGGGCGTACCCTGGTCATAGGTGCACACATGGATAGCGTCACGGCGGGCACGGGGGCGGACGACAACGCCTCCGGCGTGGCGGTGATGTTGGCCGTTGCGCAGGCGCTGGCTGACGTGCCGACGGAATACGCGCTGGTGTTTGTTGCATTTGGCGCGGAAGAAGTGGGGCAACGCGGCTCACTGCACTTCGTGGAGGCGCTGAGCGAAACGGAGCGCGCGCGCATCGTGGCGATGTTCAACATTGACACGGTCGGGGCGGGCGATTTTGCTTATGTTTATGCCGGCGCGCGCACCGAGCATCACGACTTCCGCCGTCCTTACACGCCCGGGCCGAGCTGGGTACGCGATCTGGCGTTGGAACAAGCAGCGCAGCTCGGCGTGCCTTTGCGCACAAGCCCCCCGACGGGTTGGGACGGCTACACCGGCCCTTGGAGCGACCACATGCCGTTTGTCAACGCGGGCGTGCCGATAGCCTACTTTGAGCGTTGGAACTGGGACGCGGGCGACGACCCCAATTGGGGCGTGGAGCGCGCGGAGGGCGGCGATGTGTTGCACACCCCGCGCGATCAATATGCGCACGTGGAGGCGCAGAAGATGGCCGAAGTCGCGCAGGTGCTCATCGGGACGGTCGAAACGTTAGCGCGTGGTCTTTATACACCCCCTACAAGTGTACTGGCGTTTGAAATTTCCAACTTTGTGCGCTAACGCTTGTCAAGATTTCACTCACGCATTTACAATAAAACAATGGAACTCTTATGAAAAATATTCCCGCCCCGACCATTATCGTGGGGCATTTATCCGATTTTTTATCTTTTGCTGGTGGTGGCATTATCCAGGGGGCTTGCTGATGGCGCGTATTCTTATTGTGGAGGACGACACCGAGCTACAAGGGATGTTGGCCTTGTTGCTCAAACGGCACGGCTACGATGTCTATAGCGCTCAAAATGGGGTAGAGGCACTCTATCAGGCGGTCTACTATCAGCCGGATTTGATCATCTTGGACTTGATGATGCCGCTCGCCTCGGGGGACGCAGTGTTGGGCTTTATCCGCAGCACGGACAGCTTGCGTAACACGCCCGTTTTGGTCGTTTCGGCGCATCCGAAGGCGGCGGAGTTGGCCGCCCAGCTCGAAGCCGACGACTATTTGACCAAGCCGGTGGAGATGAAAATCTTGCTTGCGCGGATTGAAACGCTGTTGCAAAAAGCCTGATCGCGCTTCGCGATACTTTCCTCGCAGCGTCCACCGACCCGGTTTCGGCGGGCGCTGTTGCGTTTTGGCTGCGCATCCGCCCGCGCGCTCCCGTTGAGAGTATGCTAAAATCAGTCTAGAACACGCTAAGCAACAAGGAGAACGACTGATTATGGCTGATTTCCCTGGCCGAGGACGTGTGGCCGTTGTCAAAACCTCGCCGGAAACGGTGTTGGAGGATGTGCGTCGGGTCATGCGCCTGGCGGGTTACGAAGAGGCCCTCCCTAAAGACAAAGACACCCTGCTGAAGATCAACATCTCGTGGGATACGTGGTATCCTGCCTGCTCTTCCACGCCCTGGCAGATCGAGGGCGTGATCCAAGAGCTGCAAGCAGCAGGTTATCCGCGCCTGATCGCGGCGCACAACGACACGGTGGTTGTGGACGCGCGCGTCGGCGAAGAAAACAACAAGCACAAATACGTCACGGACAAATACGGCCTAGAAAACTGGCATCTTTACGAGCCGCAATTCGAATGGGTGCGCTACGAACCCAAAGAGCCGTTTTTGGTGCTGGACAAAGTCTATCCGGAAGGTGTGTACATCCCCAAAGTCTTCTACGGGCGCAACATCGTTCAGTTGCCCACCGTCAAGACGCACGTCTTCACCACCATCACCGGCGCGATGAAAAACGCCTTCGGCGGGCTGCTGGGCCGCAAACGCCATTGGACGCACTCCGTGATCCACGAAACGGTCGTAGACTTGCTGCAAATTCAGCAAGATATCCACAGCGGCGTTTTTGCCGTGATGGACGGCACGTTCACCGGCGACGGCCCCGGGCCGCGCGCCATGCACTGGCACGAAGGCGATATCCTGCTCGCCTCGGCGGACCAGGTCGCCATAGACGCGATGAGCGCCTACATCCAGGGCTTTGACCCGCTCTCGATTGACTTCATCCGCTTGGGGCACGAACGCGGTTTGGGCGTGGGCGACCCGGACGAGATCGAGGTCGTGGGCATGGACAAGGCCGACTTGCCGCGCTACGGCTTTGTGCAAACGGACACCTTCGCCAGCAAGGGCCAAAAGCTGATCTATCACGGTTGGCTCAAGGGCTTTGAGGGCCTGCTTTTGCGCTCGCCCATCGTGCCCTGGAGCTATATGGCGAGCAACGTTTACCACAACTACTACTGGTATCCCTTTGTCGGGCGCAAACGGGTGGAAGCCGCACTACAAACCAAGTGGGGACGGCTCTTTGAGCAGTACGGCGAGGGCGGCGTAGTGATGCCCGGCGTTGAGCCGGAAGACGCCAAGCGCGCGGCCATGTTGGGCGCGGCGGCGGCTGGTGGGGCGCTCTTTTTGGGCGCGGGGCTGTTGCGGCGTTTTCTGAAGCGCGACTAACGCTTTTGCGTGGGGCGCGGGAGCTATGTTTTTTGACGAGGCGGGGGCCGTAGCAAGTAGAGGAGGGCCTTATGCCTTACACCATAGATTGGCACCCGGACTTATCCGCGCTGATCGTGCGCTATCAGGGCAGCGTTTCGGCGGATGAGTATCGGCAGATGTGCGCAGAGCGTGCCCGCTTGCTCCACCAAGCAAACAAAACCGTCTCGGTGGTGATGGATATGCAGAAGTTGCAAAACTTCCCCGACGCCATTTGGGTGGGCGAAGAAGATGACGTTTTGCAGCACCCCAACGTGCGGGATGTGCTGCTCGTGTTGGACAGTGAGCTTTACGAAAAGCTCGCCGACTCGCTGATGCCGGACTCTGAGGGGCGTTGGCCGGTGCACTTTTTCCCCGACGTGGAACAAGCGCTGGCCTTTGCGCGTCAACGTCCACCGGAATAGGGGTGCGCGCTCAATTGCGGCTGAGCGTATCACACACTTTCCACCCGTCAAGCTGGCGGAGCACAAAAACAACCGTGCCCACGCGGTCATAGTTGCGCACCTCGACTTGGCCGTCGCCGGTTTTGAAGGTGACCACCCCGCCGAGTTCCACTTCGGCGTAGTTCTCGCCGCTGAAGATAACTTGTAGCCGCGCGTGGTCGAGGTCAATTTGCGCTTGTGGATCGCCGATCGGCGGCCAGTCGGTGTTCGGGCAAGTCAATTGGCGCACGGTCGGCTCGTCGGCGTGCCACCAAGCGAGCAAAAACGCGCGCGTGACGCTGACCGGATCGCGCGTGTCTTTTTTGTGGCCGCCCCGCCATATCAGCGCCCCGAGCAGCGCCGCCGTCACCAGCAGCGCGACGATGGTGGCGCGTGGGTGTGTGCGGAAAAAACGTCGAAGTGTGGTCATAGGCTTTTTGGCAGGTTAAAACGCCCGAAGCCAAGCGGCGATCGGGCGTTTGCGTTTCTTCGGCAAAAGCGCAGCAAATTTATTGAGTTTCGCCGTCGGTGGTGTCGGTTTCCGTCGGCGGCGCAAAGATGCCCTGCCCAAAATAGCCGCCTTCCAAGTTCGCCACACACCACTCGCCGTCCACTTCTTCCATATCCAAACGAATGCGCGTGTTGATCAGCTCTTCGTCGTCACCGTCGCCGTCCAGGTCGTATTTATCCCGCACAGAGGCGGCGACTTCATATTCCATGCCAGAATCGGGGATCGGGTTGCCGTCTTCACGCAGGCGCACGATCTCAAACGAGCCGGTGACGAGCACCTCTTTGGTGTTGTGTTTTTTGCCGATGTCGTATTTCAAGTCCACGTTTTGGATGGCGAGCTGTTGTTCGGCCAGGCGAGCGACCTCGTCGGCGTAAGCGGCGGTTTGGTCTTGGAAGTTGTCGCAAGCGTATTTTTGCGCTTCGCCAGCGTTGCCGGCCATCAGTGCGTCCATATACTTTTGTGCGGCCTCTTCAGAAGCCGCTCCGCACGCACTCAACAACGCCGAAAGCAAAAGCAACCCGGCCACCAGCAGCCCCATAGAGCGGCGTGTAAACTTTTTCATAACCTCTATTCACTCCTCTGAGTCTTTTTCAAAAAACTATGCAAACCTTCCCAAGCGGCACGATCATACAGTGCTAGGGCGTTCTGTGCAACAGTTTGGAGGCAAAATGAAAGGGCGCACAAAGGCATAGGCGGATCTCCACTTGGCTTGAAGCTGTGCCCTGCTCTCCCCATCGATCGCGCTCAGCGCTGAGCGCGCCGCACAATCCCTCCGCGTTTGTTCGGCGGCAACTTGACCCGCTTGCCGTCCGCAAACGTGATCACGGTCTCGGCGGCGCTACGCCGCACAGTCACCCCGTGCTGTCGCCACGTCATCACCCGCCCCGTAAACGCAAACGGACCGGTGATCTGCACCGTGCGGGCGTTCACCACATGCGCGCCAAAAAGCGCCGTGAACCACTCCCAAGAAGTCGCCCCCTGCAACGAACCCAACGCGCCCAGCCCTTCGCCGCTTTCCGCGTTATAAAAGCGGCGGAAGTCGCCCTCTTCGCACAGCGCGCGGAGCTGAGCGCGCAGCACGCGCGCGAAAAGCTCCACCGCAAACGCGCGCTCGCCGTGTGCCACCAGCGCCTCCCCCAACAACGCCGCATATTCCGGCCACATGCCGCCCGGGCCGTTTTGTCCGCGCGGGTCGTAGTCCGGCGCGTCGGCGGGGACGGCGGGGAAACCATATTCGCGCCAGTAAGCGGGCGAACGAAGGCGGGCGATCAAAGGGGCGGCGTGTTCCTTGTCGGCGACCATCAGCGGCACAAACAACGCCAGATCGTCGCGGGAAAGGTCCGCCGCGCGTGCGCACACATGATAGACGCGGCTCAGCCCTTTGCAATGAAACGCGCTCAGCTCTGCCCAAACGGTGCGCGAGATCATCACGCCACGCCCACGATGCCAGCGCAGCCGCTCGGTGCTGAGCGTTTCGCGGGCGGGTTTTCCGTCCCAGCTTGTGCCTTCCAGCGTGCAACGGAGCGCCGGTTTGTGGTCACGCCCACCGCTGATGTGCACCAACACGCGCCCGGGTTCGCTTAGCGTAACCGCCCCCTCCAACGCTTGGTCGGCGCGCCCGTCGAAGATAAGTTCCCCGTGCGGGCAAGTGTGGGCGTCTCGGTCGCGGTAACGATACGCTTGGCGGTCGGCGTCCCAAAAACCGGCCAAGACCTTCTCCAATTGAACAGTCGGCGAGCTGGGCGCTCGGCGGATCGTTTCCGGCACCAGCACACGCGCTTCGGCCAACCCATACGCGGTCAGGTCGGGCGCTTCCACCGTCTCCAAGGCGATCTCCTGCGCCCAACGGGAATTTTGCGCCAATGTAGCGCCCTGGGTAAAAGCGCCCTGGAGCGGGTGCGACCATTCCGGCGCGCCGTCCTGATCGAGGTCCGTATCCCCGTTATACTGCGAGTTGGCCCAGCGTCGGAAGAGCATATCTACGAATTCGAGCGTGTCGGATGCCCAGTCTCGGTCGGTGAAGCGCTGGATCAGGTCGGCCATCACCCCCAAGCGCGGCAGCGCGAGCACAACCCCCGGGCGTCCATCCAGCGAAGGGCGCACATCCACCCAACCGTTATCGCGATATGTCGCCAAGAAGTTGAGCACCAGCCCTTGCGCCAACTCCGCATCGGCCAGCGCCACCGTGCCCGCCGCGTGTAGCGCTTCGGGCAGCGTTGCGCCTTGCAACATGACGGTTTCCGGTCGGCGGTCGCTGACCAGCACAGGATGGGGATAGTGCGGGCTTTGGACGAAAGCGCGCAAGGCGGCCTGTTGTGCCCAGGCGAGTGCAGCGTCCCAATCCGCGTCGCCGGTTTCCACTTGGGGGGCGGCGTGCTCGCGCGCTTCCAGCGTGGCAAAATGCGCGTCCCAGTCGGCTTGGTGCAGCCAGTGATGAGCGGCGCGCACGCTTTCGTGACGTTCGGCCTCGCTGGCGAGCACCCACCAAAAGCGCACTTGGCCTTGCGGCGGCACGCTCAGCGCGCGGCGCAGATGCGAGCGTGCGGTCGGCGAATGAAGCCCCTTGCGCAACATCAACACGGGGTGCAAACGGGGCAACTTGGCCGCGTGCAAAGCCACGCCGCCGCCTTCCAAGCGCAGCAAATAGCGCCGCAAAACCTGCCCTTCGCGCGCCACTTGCGCGGTGAGGTCCAGTTGCAACCGTTGGGGGGCGTCTTGGGCGTTGCGCACGGTGAAGCGCCCGCCGACCACGCGCGAGGTCATCGCCCACAGCTCCGCCGTGAGCTGCAAAGCGGGCGTGATCTGTGCTTCCAGGCGCAACGTATCCGGCGCGAATGCGGTTAGGGCGGGCGGGACGTGATAGTCGCGGCGCTCGCGGGCGCGGCGTTGCCCGAGTATCCACGTGGGCACGACGCGCGCCAGCCCCACGCGCCCACCGTAGCGCGTTTCCAGCGTGAAGGCGGGTTCGTCGGCTTCGCCCAGCCGCAAGCGCCACACCTGGTCGTTGAGCGGATCGGTGTGGCCGTCGCGCGCGTCCGCCGCGATGATCGGCGCGAGGGGATCGCCGAGCTGCAAGTGCCATGTGCGCATGGGCTTACTCGTCACTCATTCGGCCCGAAAGTCGGGCCAATCTAAATTGCCACTGTTGAACTCCACCAATCGCACCCAATCAATCGCGCCATCCGCCGCGCAAAATTGGGCGATAAACGCCTGGGTGAAGCGGTTTACGATTTTGGCTCGTTCGGCCAAAAACTGCGCGTTGTGCTCGCGGGCGCGGTGGCCGAGCGGCTCGATAATGTCGGTGTACAAGTTCGGGTTTTCGCTGATGAAGTACCAAAAGTTTTGGCCCATCACGCGCAAGTATCCCGCTTTAGTATACGTTGTGCGGCCCTTTCCGTAGCAAATGCCCAACACCGGCTCAACATGAGGGGAGCTGCGCGCCTGACGCACTCGGCGCACCGCGTCGTGCAAGTCTTGGGCCAAACGCCGTTGTTGAGAGCTATTGCCCCAATTCGGGCCGGACTTGATCGAGACGATATAGTGCGTGCCCGCGTGAATGAATTCCAAATCCACGCCCGGGGCAGCGGACTTGTGCCCGCCGCACGTTTGGCCCGCGATGAAGATCGCCAGCCCCTCCAAAAAGTCCCCGAAGTGCTTTTCTTCGGAAGACGAAAGATAGGCCCCCAACAGGTTTTCGATCAGCTCGGCGGCAGTGGTGATGTGTTTGGCGCGGAAAAGGTACGGATTTTTGCGGCGCAAAAGCTGGTTGAGCTGCAGGGATGTAAGCGAGCGCAAACGCGCTTGGTGGAAGTCCCCAATATGCGCGTTGACGTAGTCCCGCACCGCGTCTAGGTCAAGCGGTTGCATAGGTGCGCGTCCTTTCAACGGCGGTCGTTGGTCGCCAAGAGGGTGTCGTCGAGCAACGGCGGTTGGACGTGTTGGAGACGCCGGCGAGCCAGGGCGCAATATTCCGCGTTGATGTCAATGCCCAAATAGCGCCGCCCGAGTTGTACGGCGGCGACGGCTGTTGTGCCCGAACCGACGAACGGGTCCAGCACTAAGTCTCCAGGGGCAGTAAACAGTTTGATAAACCAGCTCGGCAAACTGACG
>JALSSH010000502.1 GCA_026984385.1 Ardenticatenia bacterium
TCCCGCGCGCAAGTGAGATAGGGGAAGGCCTTGCGCAACACGTCCAGCGTTTCGCGCACGCCGCCCGCCGAGGTGAAGGGTCCGAAGTAGCGGTTGCCGTCTCCGCGCTGAATGCGTCGCGTCATCTCCACAGTGGGGAACTCGTCGGCCAGCGTCACGCGGATATAGGGGTAGCGCTTGTCGTCTTTCAGCAGCACGTTATAGGCTGGCTGATATTGCCGGATCAGCTCTGCTTCGGTGATCAGCGCCTTGAGTTCGTCCCCTGTGAGGATAAATTGAATGTCGTCCACTTCCTGGCGCAAGCGCTGCACTTTGGGGTTGGCGTTGGCGGGCTGAAAATAGCTGCGCACCCGTGCGCGCAAGTTTTTCGCTTTGCCCACGTAGATAATGCGCCCTTCTGCGTTGCGCATCATATAGACCCCGGGCACGGCGGGCAGGTGGGCCAACGTCTCGCGGATGTGTTCGGGCGGTTTATAGCGGCTCATCACGGTTCACCGTTTGTGAATTTGCGCACGATAACTTTGTTTAGTTTGGCACAAAAGCGCCCCCGCAGTACAATTGAGGCTATGAAAAACGGAAACAGTTCACCCCCATTGCGCTTTGAAGGCTGCGTCGTTACCAATATCGAGCAAGCCTATCGTAACTTAGAGCGTGTCTATGAACACATGGTTAGCCCGTTGGGGCTGAACGTGTTGGAATGGTACGCGCTGCGTGCGCTCTACCGCCAGGACGGGCTGAGTGCTTCGCAATTGGCCGCCCAAGTCTGCCGTCATCCCTCGTCCATGACCGCGCTTTTGGACCGCATGGAACACAAAGGCCTGGTGCGTCGCCAGATCGCGCCGGACGATCGGCGCAGCGTACAGATTTTCCTCACCGAGCAGGGCCAGGCGCTACGCGAACAGGTGCTGACGGTCGCGCAGCGGCTGGAGCATCTGCTGGACGAAAAAGTGCCGCCGGACGAGATGCGCGCGTTTTTGCGCGTGCTGAGCGTGCTCCAGAGCTTGGACGCTTCCTTCGAGTGAGCGTTTGCGCGGGGTGCCGCCGCGCAGCGGCGGCGCGGCGGCGGGCGAATGCCCGCCGCCGCATCGGGGCGCGCCGCCTGTGCGCCTTTCGGCGCACCACGCGCGGCATCCGCCGCGCGTCAGCCGCGCGGAGCGCGGCTCGGCGGCGCGCCCCCACCGGCGAGCGTCCCCACCAGCGCGCGGAAATGCTCCCCGCGCTCGGCAAAATCCCTGTACGCATCGAACGACGTGCCCCCCGGGCTGAGCAGCACCACGTCCCCACTGCGCGCCAGCTCTCGCGCCACTTGCACCGCGTCCGCTAAGCTCGGCACAACACGCACGCGCTCCAAACGGGCGTCTGTCGCTGCGCCGAGCGCCCGCTCCAAGTGACGCGCCACCTGCGGCCCGTACTCGCCGAAGGCGACGACGGCGCGGCATTTTTGCGTTGCCAGCGCGACCATATCGTCCCAGGGCAGTTTTTTGTCTCGCCCGCCGGCCAAAAGCACAATCGGCGCGTCGTAGCTGCGCAGCGCCGCGATGGTGCGCTCCGGCGCGGTGGCGATGCTGTCATTGACCCAGGTCACGCCGTCGAGCACGGCGACCGTTTCCAGGCGATGCTCCACGCCCTCGAATGCCTCAATGGCCGCGCGCATTGCCTCGGTCGGCACGCCGCCCGCGCTCGCCACTGCGCAAGCCGCCAGCGTGTTGAGCACGTTGTGTTCGCCGCGCAGCCGGATCATCTTCCGTTCCCCGACCGTCTCCCAGCGTCCGCTGACCGAA
>JALSSH010000503.1 GCA_026984385.1 Ardenticatenia bacterium
CTGAAGAAATCCGGCAAGGAATTCCACCCGGACACGCGCGTGATCATCATTCCCGGGTCGCAGCAAGTGTACTTGGAAGCGATGCGCGCGGGCTGGCTGGAGCTTTTCACCGAGGCGGGCGCAGCGGTCAGCACCAGCACATGCGGACCGTGCTTGGGCGGGCACATGGGCATCTTGGCCGCCGACGAAGTTTGCGTGAGCACCAGCAACCGCAACTTTCGCGGGCGCATGGGCCACCGCGACGCGCGCGTCTACCTGGCGAACCCCGCCATCGCCGCCGCGAGCGCCATCCTGGGACGCATCGGGCACCCGGACGAGCTTTAGGGCGCAGGAGGAGATCATCATGCAATTTGAAGGCAAAGTCTGGAAGTATGGGGACAACGTGGATACCGACGTGATCATCCCTGCGCGCTACCTGGTCACCAGCGACCCGCAAACGCTGGCGCAGCACTGCATGGAGGATATCGACGAGACGTTCGCCAAGCAGGTCCAAGAAGGGGACATCATCGTCGGCGGGCGTAACTTCGGTTGCGGCTCCAGCCGCGAACACGCGCCGATCAGCATCAAGGCGGCGGGCGTTTCGTGCGTCATCGCGGAATCCTTCGCCCGTATCTTCTTCCGCAACGCGATCAATATCGGCCTTCCGATCCTGGAAAGCCCGGAGGCGGCCCGCGAAGCGCAAAAAGGCGACGTGCTGCGCGTGGACTTGCTCGCGGGCACGATCGCCAATCAGCGCACCGGCAAAACCTATCAAGCCGTCCCCTATCCGCCCTTTGTGTTGGAGATTATCAAAGCGGGCGGCCTGGTCGAGTACGCGCGACGACAGATCGGCGCAGCCGACACCATCGAGAGCATTAACAGCATTAGCAACTAGCGGAGCGGGCCTGTGCCTGCTCCGCACGGGGCAGGTGCAGGCTGCCGCTTTGCGTAGAACCTGCTCGTCTGCCCCGTGAGCCTATCGCAACCAAGATCATCAGCACCAAAAGGAGAACGGCAGATGAGCACCACCCCAAAACCCACCATCGAAGTTTACGACACCACGCTTCGCGACGGCACGCAAGGCGAGAACATCTCCCTTTCCGTAGACGACAAATTGCGCGTCACCCAGCTTTTGGACGAGCTGGGCGTGGCGTATATCGAGGGCGGCTGGCCCGGGTCTAACCCCAAGGACGCCGAATACTTCCGCCGCGTGCGCGAATTGCCGCTCCACCACGCCAAAGTCACCGCCTTCGGCATGACGTGCCGCGTAGGCAGTCAGCCACAAGACGACGCCAACGTGCTGGCGCTGTTGGAAGCCGAAACCCCCGCCGTGACGGTGGTCGGCAAAACGTCTATGTTGCACGTCACCGAAGTGATTCGCGCCACGCCGGAGGAAAATTTGCGCATCATCCGCGAAAGCCTGGCCTACCTCAAAGCGCACGGGCGCGAGGTGCTTTACGACGCCGAACACTACTTCGACGGCTATAAGCTCAACGCTGAATATGCGCTGCAAACGCTGCAAGCGGCGGTGGAAGGCGGCGCGGATATGCTGGTGTTGTGTGACACCAACGGCGGCTCGTTGCCCTGGGAGATCGAGGAGATGACGCGCGTGGTGGCCGAACGCTTCCCCGACGTGCGGCTGGGCATCCACGCGCACAACGACGGCGAGCTGGCCGTCGCCAACACGCTGGCGGCGGTGCGCCAAGGCGTGGTGCAAGTGCAAGGCACGATCAACGGCTACGGGGAACGCTGCGGCAACGCCAATCTGTGTTCGATTGTGCCGGACTTGGAGCTGAAGATGGGCTATCGCTGCTTGCCGGAGGGCCATTTGCAGCAACTGACGCGCGTTTCGCGCACCGTCTCGGAGATCGCCAACGTCACGCCGAACACCAACGCGCCCTACGTGGGCAAGAGCGCCTTTGCCCACAAAGGCGGGATGCACGTGGCCGCTATCCGCCGCAACATTGATAGCTATCAACACATTGACCCTGCGCTGGTGGGGAACAAAATGCGTGTGCTGGTTTCCGACCTCAGCGGGCGCGGGAATATGCTCAGCAAGGCCGAGGAATTTGAGCTTGACCTTTCACCCGACGAGGCGCGTGAGGTGGTGCAGCGCATCAAGGAGCTGGAACATCGCGGCTTTGTGTTCGAAGGCGCGGAGGCTTCGGTGGCGATGTTGATGCGTCGCTTGCAACCGGACTACAAACCGCCCTTCGAGCTGGTGGACTTTATGGTCGTGGTGGAAAATCGCGAGGGGCGCGGCGTCTTTGCCGAGGCGACGGTCAAAGTCAACGTGCAAGGGGAAACGATCCACACAGCGGCGGAAGGCAATGGGCCGGTGGACGCGCTCGATAACGCGCTGCGCAAGGCGCTTGCCCCTGCGTATCCCGCGCTGGCGGAGTTCCACTTGGTGGACTATAAGGTGCGCATCCTGGACGGGCAAAACGGCACAGCCGCCACCACCCGCGTCTTGATCGACACGCGCAACGGCGCGCACCGTTGGAGCACGGTCGGGGCGAGCACCAATATCATCGAGGCGAGCTGGCTGGCACTGGCCGACAGCGTAGAATACGGGCTTACGCATGTGATGCAATGCTGCCCCTAGCCCGTAGGGGGCAGCTTCACAACCCTAGGGAGCAAGTTATGCAGGCGAAAATCGTCACGTTGCCCGGAGACGGCATCGGGCCGGAAGTTACGGCGGCGGCTGTGCGCGTGTTGGAGCAAGTCGGCACGCGGCACGGCCACCGCTTCACGTTCCAAGAAGCGCTGATGGGCGGCTGTGCCATTGACGCAAGCGGCAATCCCTTACCGGACGAAACTATCGCCGCGTGCGAGCAAGCGGACGCGGTGTTGCTGGGCGCGGTCGGCGGACCGAAGTGGTCGGACCCGACCGCTGCGGTGCGTCCGGAACAAGGCTTGCTGCGGCTGCGCAGCCACTTTGATCTCTTCGCCAATCTGCGACCGGTCAAGGCATATCCTGCGCTGGCCGAGTACGCGCCGCTGCGTGCAGAGCTGTTGGACGGGGTGGACATTCTTTTTGTGCGCGAGCTAACCAGCGGCATTTACTTCGGCCCGCGCGCCGAGCAAGGCGAGGGGGATCGCGCGCACGACACCATGCTTTACACAGTGGAGCAGGTGGAGCGCATCGCGCGGGTGGCCTTCGAGGCGGCGCGCAAGCGGCGCGGCAAGGTCGCCTCGGTGGACAAAGCCAACGTGCTGGCCTCGATGCGGCTTTGGCGGCGCACGGTGAGCGCTGTGGCGGCGGACTACCCCGATGTGGAACTGGAGCATGTGTTGGTAGACGCTTGTGCCATGTATTTGTTGCGCAATCCCGCGCATTTTGACGTGGTGTTGGCGGGTAACATGTTCGGGGATATCCTCAGCGACGAAACCTCGGTGCTGGCCGGCTCGCTGGGCATGTTGCCGTCCGCTTCGGTGGGCAGGGGGACATTCGGCGTTTACGAGCCGATACACGGCTCGGCGCCGGATATTGCCGGAAAGGGCATCGCTAACCCCACCGCCGCCATCCTCAGCGCGGCGATGCTGTTGCGCCACAGCCTGGGGCTGGAAAGCGAGGCACGCACTGTGGAACAGGCCGTCGAGGCGACCTTGGCCGAAGGGGCGCGCACAGCCGATATTGCTGCCGATCCAGCGTCTGCGTTGGGGACGGACGCATTTACCGAGCGCGTGTTGGCGCACTTGGCTTAAGCTGAGCGCGTGCGCGGATCGGGCGCGCCGCGTGGCCGTCGATTTACGGCAGCGGCCACGCGGCGCGCCCTTTGCGGCGAGGGAACGCTTGGGTAGTGTATCCTTCGCGGTTGAAATCGTCGCCCTAAGCTGTGGCCCCAAACGCAGGCGGGGGCACGCCTATGTGTGCGTAGCCCCCGCTAAAATTTATGCCGTGCAGAAAGGTTACATTTGGAACGTGCCGCCCGGGTCCAACACCACCGGACGAGCGTCGGTTTCGTTTTGTACGCGCTGTGCCCAACTGGCTGCGTCTTGGGCGATGGGGTCAAAGGTGTTGTAATGCATCGGGATCACCACTTTGGGCTTGAGCAACTCGATCGCCTTCAGCGACATCTCCGGCCCCATTGTGAAGTAATCACCGATCGGCAACATGGCCAAATCCAACCCACGTTCGCCGATCAGCTGCATATCGAGAAAAACGCTGGTGTCCCCTGCGTGATAAAGCGTTTTTCCCTCGTTGGTGAGGATCAAGATGCCGTTGGGCATTCCGCCGTAGCTGCCGTCCGGCAACGATGAGCTATGGTAAGCGAGAGTCAGCTCCACACGACCGAAAGGCAACTTAACGCCGCCGCCGGTGTTCAGCGTGTGCACATTTTGGACGCCGTGCTTTTGTTGGAGCCAGCTCCCGATCTCAAAATTGGCGATCACCGTCGCGCCTGTGCGGTTGGCAATGGCCGCCGAGTCGCCCACATGGTCGCCGTGGCCGTGTGAAAGGATAATGAAATCGGCTTCCATCTGCTCAGGCGTGACGGTGGCTAAAGGATTGTCGGTGAGGAACGGGTCAATCAAAATTTTATACTCGCCAATTGTGATCTGAAACCCCGAATGGCTGAGCCACGTGACTTGAATAGCCATGAGCGCTCTCTCCCTTCCATAAACGGTGCTCGCAAAGCCTATGCGTACACGCTTTTACAACGAGTATACGACGAGAGCGCCTCCATGCCAATCCCTCGCCGAGAGCACACTACCGAGGCTGCGCACGGTTGACAAGGGCAAGGGAATTGGCTAAGATGCAGGCAGTTTGAAGCTGAGATGAGGCCTCTCTCCGTGCGAGACGGTGAGTTGCTGGCAAGTTGCTCAGGCTGGGTCCTGCGCGGCAGGGCGTCCGAACCGTGTCAGGGCCGGAAGGCAGCAGCACTAAGGGCTTTCCCCTGGGTGCCGCAGGGTCGCCTGGCCTGAGCAGCCTGCTCGCAAACGCCGTCTTTTCCTTTCCACAAAACGCAACCTACACCCTATGGCTCAACGCGATCTGCCACCGGCTGCTCGAACCCACCCTACCCGCCCAGCTCGCCGCCCTCCGCTGAAAAACTGGCGTGCTCATGTGATAGGGGGGGCGCTCGGCGTTATTTTGCTGGTAGGGGGCCTGCTGGCTACAGACCACTTTACGCGGCGTAGCGTAACGCTGGAAATCAACGGGACGCCCTACCACTTGCGCACGCACGCGGACACCGTCCAAGCGGCTTTGGACGAAGCGGGAATTGCCCTCGCCTCACCGGACCGCGTTTGGCCGTCTCCGCAAACCGCGTTGGAAGCGGCGCGCGTGATCACCGTGCGCAAAGCTGACGATGTAGCGATCGTTCAAGACGGGCAATTGCAAAAGGCCCGCACCTTGAAAACGCATCCTCTGGATATTCTGACGGAGCAAGGGATAGCGTTCGGCCCGTATGACACATTGATCGTAGACGGCGCTCCGTATACGGTGAGCGTTCTTTCCACGCGCACATGGAACGCACCGCCGCAAACCGTGCGTTTGGTGCACAGCACGACGATTACTGTGCAGGACGGAGATCATACCCTGACATTGCACACCATCGCGCCGGATGTGGCCCGCGCCCTGGAAAACGCTGGCCTGAAGCTCTATTTAGCCGACCGCGTCATCCCCGCCCTGGAAACGCCCATCTCTCCCGACCTACACGTCACCATTGAGCGCGCCGTGCCGCTCACCGTGATCGCCGACGGTCGGCGTTTGCACACACGCGCACGCGGCCCAACGGTTGCCGACGCCCTGGTGATGATCGGCGTTGTGCCGCTGGGGTTAGACTACACCATCCCCCCACTGGATGCCCCTTTGGAAGCAGAGATGACAATCCGCGTCGTGCGCGTCGCGGAGCGGGTTATCACCCAGGAAGAAACGATCCCGTTCCTAACATTGTACAATTCGGACGACATCTCGGAGTTTATGAGCAAGCGCGACGTGACCGCCGGAGCACTCGGTGTGCGGACGACGACATGGTGTGTGCGCTATGAAGACGGGCAAGAAGTGTGGCGCGAGAAGCTGGACGAGCGATTCATTCCGCATTCCTCCTCCTTCTCCACGTTGCCCTGCGGAGAACAAAGGCTATCTCATCGGTGAACGATCACGAACGCTTGACCCAACGCGGCATCCGCCCCAAAAAAAGCCTAGGACAAAATTTTCTCCACGATCCGCACGCCCTGGAAAAGATCATCGCAGCAGCGGAACTATCCTCAGACGCAACCGTGCTGGAGATCGGCGCGGGGGCGGGCAGCTTGACCCGTCACCTTGCTCAAGTGGCCGCGCGTGTGGTCGCTGTGGAACTCGACGACCGCTTGATTCCCCTGCTGCGCGAAGAATTCGCCGATTTTCCCCAGGTTACCATTGTGCACGGGGATATTTTGGCGCTGGACATAGGCGATCTCACGGGCGAAGCCGCGTATACTGTGGTGGCGAACTTGCCCTACTATATCACCAGCGCCATCCTGCGCCGTTTGCTGAGCCAAAAGCCGCGTCCTCGACGTCTGGTGCTCACCGTGCAAAAAGAGGTCGCCGAGCGCATCACGGCGCGCCCGGGGAATATGAGCATCCTGGCCGTGAGTGTGCAATTTTACGGGCAAGCGGAAATCGTGTTGCGGTTGAAGCCCGGCGCTTTCTGGCCGCGTCCGGAAGTGGAGTCTGCCGTTGTACGCATTGATGTTTTCCCCAAGCCGCGCGTTGACGTGCCGGACGAGAAGTTATTTTTCCGCCTCGTGCGGGTGGGCTTCAGCCAAAAGCGTAAACAACTACGCAACACACTCAGCGCCGGTTTGCAGCTTAGCAAGGCTCAAGCCGACGCACTTTTGGGGCAATGCGGCATCGCGCCACAGCGCCGCGCTGAAACGCTCAGCGTGGAGGAATGGGGTGCGCTAACGCGCGCCTACGCCCAGGCTCAGCCCGCCGACTAGCGCTCGTCGCCGCGGCAAGAGTTGCAAAAAAGGGCGCATAAAGCGCCCTATGGGGCTTCGGAGTAAGCGAACAGGCCGCCTAGCCGTTGCGCTTGAGCTTGCCGGTACGTTTGGCATAGCGTTCGGCGCGTTGGAACAGGTAAATCCCCAGCGGGAGCATCACCACGCCCATCCCCAAAAGCGGCCACACATACAACCACGCGCTCGTTTCCGTCGATGCGGGCAAAAGCGCCGCTCGCATTCCTTCCAGCACGTAGGTCATCGGCGAAAAGCGTGCCACCACCTGTAACCACCCGGGCAGCACGCTGATCGGGTAGTACACGCCGGAGACCAGCAAGAACATCGCTTGCACGATGTTGGTCATCTGGGCGCCCCGCTCGGGGTAGAGCAGCGGCAGCACCGAGGCCATCATGCCGATGCCGACAAACGATAGGCTGCCGACCAGCAAGACCACCACCGCACCGAGAAAGTCCGCGCCCGCAAAGCTCAAGTCAAAGAAGGCCGTCACCACCAAACCGATCACGCCGGTGAACAGAAAGCTGTGCAAAATGGCGAAAAGCGTTTGGCCGATCATCTGGTTGAAGCGGTGCACAGGGGCCATAAAGGTATACTCGATCGTGCCTTCCCAGCGTTCCCAAGCGATCATCTCGCTGATGTCGTTGAAAATGCCCGCCAAAAAACGCCAAACCAGCGTGCCGATCAGCAAATAGGTGATCAGATAGTCGGTGTTGATATCCGTGTTGCCGGTGATCTCGCCCGCTCCTGCTCCGATGAAGGTCACCGAAAGAGAGTTGGCGATCGAATAGGCCAGCCAGACCACTTCCCAGCCCCAATAGCGCTTGACCAGATTAAAGTTGCGCGCCACAAAAGCATAGGACTGGCGGATTTCGATCTGTAAACTTTTGAGCGACATGGTTGGATCATTCCTCCGTGAGCGCGGCTTGCGGTGCGGCGCGGTTTTGGGCTTCTTGTGCTGTCAAGCGTTTGCCGGTCAGCGCCATAAACACATCTTCTAGCGTGGGCGTGTGTCCGTTTTGGCGCACAAGCTGTTTGAGACCGGCGGGCGTGTCCATCGCCACGATGCGTCCCTCGTCCAAAATGGCGATGCGGTCACAAAGTGCGTCGGCCTCGTTCATATCGTGCGTGGTGATAACGATGGTCGCGTCGTGCACGTCGCGCAGCTCGTTGACGAACGTTTGCACCTCTAGCTTAGAACGTGGGTCAAGGCCGGTCGTTGGCTCGTCGAGCAGCAACAGGATCGGTTGAGAAAGGAAGGCGCGGGCAATGGCAACCTTTTGTTGCATCCCTCGGCTCATATCTTCCATCGGGCTGTTATAGCTGTTTTCTCGCAAGCCCAGCCGCCGTAAAATCTCACGTGCTTTGCGGTCGGCTTCTTTGCCGGGCACACCGTACAGCCGCGCGCCGTAGAGCAAATTTTCCTTAGGACTGAGCTTCTTGAAGAAAG
>JALSSH010000504.1 GCA_026984385.1 Ardenticatenia bacterium
AGCTGCTCGATGGTGCGCGTGATGGTGGCGGCAAAGTGTTCCCGCGAGGCCGTGACGTCCAGCTCCTCGCCGAATTTTTTCAGCAGCGTGAGCACGTAGGTGTTGCCGCCGACGAAATAGTGCTGGGCAAAGGGGCTGCGCGGCGGCCCACCGGTCACCGAAAGCCGCACGCGCCCTTCGGTGGCGGGCATGTGGCAGCTTTGGCAGCTTTGCTGCTCGCGATAGGCGCTGTTGAGCCATTCCAGATACGGCGTTTGTTCGGGGAACTCACCGGCGATCTCGCCCTCGGCGTTCAGGTAGGGTGTGTAGAGCGTGTGGCAGGTGGCGCAAAGCTCCGAGCGGGTGAGGTGCTCGCCGAAAGTCGGCGTATAACCGGAAGCATCTTGCATCACGCTGACCAAGCGCGGCATCGCCCGAAACGGCCCGTAGATCGCGCGCGAGCCTGCGGGTCGTTCGGTGTCAATCGAAAAGTGGCCGCTAAAGCTTTCCCGCTGCCCCAAGTTCACGTCTTCGATCTGGTGGCAGACGGTGCACGAAACGCCGTCAACGGCCAGCGCGTGATGGGGATTTTCGGAGTTCAACAAGCCTTCGTCCAACAAAGCGGTGGTTTGCCCTTGAGCGCCCAGCGTGTAGTCCACCATAGGCATGTGACAGGTGGCGCACTTGTCCTCGATGACCTCGCGGTAGTCCGGGTTGCGCATGACCTCGGCGCGCACACCGGCCAGGAAGAGCGGGTCACGGGCGGCGTTTGCCATCATGGTAGAGCGCCAGAAAGTATCTGTCGAAACGTCTTTGCCGCTGAGCGTGTCGGTCATGTTGGTGTGACAAGCCGCGCAAACGCCCGAACCGGCGAAATATTCGTTGCGATCCGGCGGAAGAGGATTGCCGGTGTAGTCGGTGGGTGGGCGGGGAGTGCCATCGGTTTGTGCGAGCGTAGTCGCTGGGGCGGCTTGCCAGATGAGCGCAGCCAAGAGTAAGGCGACAACGCCCATCAACGCCAATATCTTGTGCATACAAAACCTCCATTTTCTGCAGTGAGGCCCAATCTCGCGTGCGTTTTTCGGCACGTCTGCTTAGCCTATGTTATAGCGTAAACGGAGAAGATGCAGCTATTCGTCGCCCGCCCCTAATTTCGCTTTGTCGCATTTGCTTTGAGCGAGTGGGCAAGTTGGGCAAACGGGGGAACATTCGCTACACTACGCCGCGTTTCGCATAGGCGACGGCGGAAGTGAGAAACGATGCGCACAGCTCGCAAATGGCTCGGCTCAGAACGCGCCTGGTTGGCCGCGATCTTGGTCAGCTACACCGTGTTAGGCGTGGTGTATAGCGTGGTGACGCCCCTCTTTGAGGCGTCCGATGAGCTGTGGCACTATCCGATGGTGCGCTATGTGGCGCAACACGCCGCCTTACCGCTCCAGCGCGCCGGTCTGAGCGACGCCGAAGCACCTTGGCGGCAAGAAGGGGGACAACCCCCGCTATATTACACGCTGGGCGCGCTGGCAACCTTTTGGATCGACACAAGCGATATGCCCCAGGTGCGCGAACTCAACCCGCATCCGGATATCGGCGTGGTGTTGCCGGACGGCAACGTGACGATGACCGTACACCGCGCGAACACCGACCATTTCCCCTGGCATGGGACGGCCCTGGCGGTGCATATCGTGCGTTTGCTCTCGGTGTTGATGGGGTTGGGCACGGTGTGGGTCACGTATCGGCTGGGGCGGGAGCTTTTCCCTGCGCGCGCCGAAATTGCGCTGGCGGGGGCGGCCATCACCGCCT
>JALSSH010000505.1 GCA_026984385.1 Ardenticatenia bacterium
TACGCCAGATCATTCAAGAGCGTTTCGCACGCCCGACCTACGTGGGCAACGACGCCAACGTCGCGGCGCTGGCCGAAGCGGCACGCGGCGCGGCGCGTGGCTGTGACTATGTGCTCTATTTGACCATCAGCACAGGTATCGGCTCGGGCATCATTGATGACGGGCGTTTGGTGGTCGGGGCGCAGGGGCTGGGCGCGGAAGCCGGGCATTTGATGCTGATCGTGGACGGCGAGGTTACCGACTTGGAGGGCGTGGCTTCCGGCACGGCCATCGCGCGGCAGGCGCGGGAAAAATTGCGTGCGGGCGCGTCTTCTCGTATTCTTGAGATAGCGGGTGGACGCATTGACCATGTGAGCGCCAAGATCGTCGGGCAAGCAGCCTCAGCCGGCGACCCGTTGGCCGTTGAGCTGATCCAACGGGCCGGCTATCGGGTGGGGCTGGGTGTGGTGAGCTTGTTGCACCTCTTCAACCCCCAGATCGTGGTGGTGGGGGGCGGTGTCACCCATACCGGCGACCTACTTTTTGCTCCTATGCGCCAAGCCGTGCGTGAACATGCGTTGGACGCAGCCTATTATGAGAACGTCCCAATTGTTGCGGCGGCGCTCGGCGACGATGTGGCCTTGATCGGGGCGGCAGCCTTGGTCCTGGCGGGTGGTGGAAGCGAACAACTCACAAGAAAAGACGAAGTGCTATGACCGCTCAGCCAACGGTGCTGATCATTGACGATGACACGATGCACTTGAACATGGTCAAAGACGCTTTGCAAGCCGCCGGTTATCATGTGCTCACGGCGGTAGACGGGCAGGCGGGGTTGCGGGCGCTTTATAAAGCGCACCCGGATTTGGTGCTGTTGGATGTCAACATGCCCACGATGGACGGGTGGACGGTCTGCGAACGTATCCGCGAGGTGAGCAACATCCCGATCATCATGTTGACCGCGCGTGGCGCGCCCGAAGAAGTGATCAAGGGGTTGGACTTGGGCGCAGATGACTACATCGCCAAGCCGTTTGAACTGGGCGTGTTGCTGGCGCGTGTGCGCGCCAATTTGCGTCGTGCGGCCAGCCCCCCCACCCAAGTGGCGGGCGGCGAAGGCTATCACGACGAGCACCTGGCGATTGACCTGGAAGAGCGGCGCGTGCGGGTGGATGGCAAGTTGATCCGCCTCACGCCCACCGAGTTTAATTTGTTGGCGCTGCTGGTCAGCCGTGCGCCGCGCACCGTGCCCTATCGTGAGTTGTTGGAGCGGGTGTGGGGTTTTGAGTACATTGATGACATTGACTATTTGCGCGTCTATATTTGGCATTTGCGCCGCAAGTTGGAGCCAGACCCCAAAAACCCGATCTATATCCTCAATGAATTAGGGGTAGGTTATCGCTTTGAAAAACGCGCTTAAAGGGAGCGTTCGGCGGTTCGCGTTGTATTTCGGCGCGCTGCGGAACGCGGGGAAGGGCCGTATGTTGCCGCGCAGAAGACGTTATGCTGCGAACGGTGACATCGCGTGCGCGTGTGGAGGCAACATACGGTGAAGCACATTTGCTGGTATTTCCTCTTTGCTCTGATCGTGATCGCAGCGTATGTCGCGCTCTTTTTTGTGGCGAACCAAGAATTGGTGCAAGAGTACGAGCGCTCGTTTAACGAGCAACAGGCGCTCCAAACCGAGATGAGCGCCCAGGGCATCGAGGAACACGTGTACAGAATGAGCGAAGAGTCCTCTTTTGCTGCTCTTTACGTGCTTCCCCCTTACTTAAAAGGCTATCTGTCCCAAACCGTGTTGCAAAGCATTCTCTCCTCGATGGCGGAAATGCGCGTTTTCAAGGACGAGTTGGCCTTCGCTTTCTATCGCGCGCCAGAAGCAAGGGAGACGTTCTACGTTGCGCCGTCGGACAAAGCGCCCCGTGCTCAAGAGCTTGTAGACCACTGGGTGACGGCCTATTGGGACGATGTGGTAGAGGGCCACGAACTGTTCTTTACCCCTTTTGTGGCAGAGCCGAACTTCCAAGTTTGGGCGGTGTTGTATCCCCTCTATGAACAGGACGGCAGCGTAGCAGGTGTGGCGGCGATGGCGACGGACTTTTCCGAAGTGATCAAAAAATACGTCGTGCCGATGCTGAACGAGCGCTATCGCATCGCCTGGATACAAGACGCCAACGGCTTGGTGATCTATCATCCCGAGGCGGAGTATGTAGGCCGAGACGCCGAAGAAGTCGCCCGCCCCTACCCGGATTTGCTGGAGATTGTGCAGCGGATGATGGCCGAAGACACAGGTCGGGGAGAATATCACTTTCCGGTTGAGGTGGGGGGGCGCGTCGAACGAAAACTAGTTGCCTGGTCCACCGTTTACGCCGGCGAGCAGCGCTTGACGATCGCCCTGGCCGCCCCCGCCAGCGAGATCAACGCGGAGTTGGCCGCCCCGCGTCAGGAGATGTTGGTTTTGGGGATGCTATTAGGGCTGACTTTGGGGGTGAGCGGGTGGCTGTTTTATCACATCCGCCAGCGCGTACTGGAGCAATTGGTGCACGAGCGCACCCAAGAACTGGAAGCGCTCACCACGCAACTGGAGCAGCGCGTCCAGGAGCGCACCACCGAGTTGGCCCGTCGCAGCGCTCAGCTCCAAACGATCCTGGAAAACACCGAAGACGGCGTGCTCTTTCGTCAGGGAGGGCAAATCGTTTACGCCAATCCGGCCATTACGCGCTTGTTGGGGTATACCTTAGAAGAGTTGCAAGCGGCCCCCAACGCCTTGAACCCCGTGCCGTCGGAAGACCCCGCCCCGACTTTCCCCGCCAAACATCCCGCACAGGTGCAATTGCAACGCAAAGACGGCACGATCCTTTACACCGCGATGCACCAGGTGACGGTGCAAGGGCCGAACGGGGAAGAGGTCGGCGTGGTGGAAACGATCCACGACACCAGCTATGAGACGGCCTTGCAAGAGCAAAAAGACCGCTTCATCACCAACGCCTCGCACGAGCTGCGCCGCCCGCTCACCAACTTAAAGACGCGGCTATACTTGTTGCGACGACAGCCGGAGCGTATGGAAGAGCATTTGACCGTCTTACAACGTGCCGCCGACGATATGTCTGAGTTGGTGCAAGATTTGGTGGACGTTTCGCAGTTGATGCGCAACCGCATTCGCTTGGATCGGCGCAACACGCAGTTGCAATATGCGCTGGAAGGCGCGCTCAATTTGCAGATGCCCGCCGCGCAACAAAAACAGGTGCAGCTCCAATACACGATCACCCCCGAACCGATGCCGATCTTCGGGGACTACCAGCGCCTGATCCAGGTTTTCAACAGCCTTTTCGACTATGCGATCGAAGTGACGTCGGAAGGGGGAGCAGTGCACGTATACACGGAACGGATCGAGATGGAAGGCGCGCCCTGGGCGGAAATTTGCGTGCGAGACGAGGGCGAAACGCTCGACCCTGCGCAGTTGCACCAGCTTTTTGAGCCGTTTTTCCGCCCCACCGAAGGTGACACCCCGGGCACGGGTTTGGGGCTGACTTTGGCGCGCTATGTCGTGCAACAACACGGCGGCACCATCCACGCCGAGGTCGCGACAGAGGGCGGGACGCGAATTGTCGTGCGTTTGCCGCTTCTGAGCGCGTCGTCGGAGGGCACAGACACCAATTAGAGCCAATTGGTCTTGCTAGGTCGCTTACCTAAGGTGATAATCGGCCCGCCTGTGGTTGGAAAACAGGCGGGCCTTACGTTTTTCTGAGCGCCCGAAAATATTTTTGAGCAACTTTACTTTAGATGCTGATGAGGAGCAACGAGCGATGACTACAACCTCTCGCGTTTTGCCCGGCCCTAAAGCGGCGGAGTGGATCGAGCGTGACGCGGCGGTGCTTTCGCCGTCGTACACGCGCAGCTATCCGTTTGTGATGGCGCGGGGCGAAGGCGCTGTGGTGTGGGACGTAGACGGCAACCGCTTTGTGGACTTCACCACCGGAATCGCGGTCACGGCGACCGGCCACGCGCACCCGAAAGTGGTGCGGGCGATCCAAGAGCAGGCGGCCAAATTTATTCATATGTCCGGCACAGACTTTTACTACGGGCCGCAGGTGGAAATGGCCGAAAAGCTGGCGAGCGTGGCCCCCTTTGAGGGCGAGGCGCGCGTCTTTTTCGGCAACAGTGGTGCGGAGGCGGTCGAGGCGGCCTTGAAGCTGGCGCGCTATTACACGGGGCGCCCGCAGTTCATCGGCTTTTTGCACGGCTTTCACGGGCGCACAATGGGCGCGCTTTCGTTTACGGCCAGCAAATATGTTCAGCGGCGGGGGTTTTTCCCCGTTGTGCCGGGCGTGACGCACGTCCCCTATCCCGACCCCTATCACCCGATTTTGCGTGAGGACGGCGTCGCCGACCAGGGCGAGGCGGTGTTGCGCTATATCGAGGAGGAAATTTTCAAAACGATTGTGCCGCCGGACGAGGTGGCCGCTATCCTGATCGAGCCGATCCAGGGCGAGGGCGGTTACGTTGTGCCTCCGGACGGCTTCTTGCCCGGGCTGCGCGAACTTTGCGATCGGCACGGCATTTTGCTGGTTGTGGACGAGGTGCAAAGCGGCATGGGGCGCACCGGCAAATGGTGGGCGATTGAGCATTGGGACGTGCAACCGGATATTGTGACGACCGCTAAGGGCATTGCCAGCGGGATGCCGCTCGGTGGGATCATCGCGCGCGCCGAGATCATGGAAAAATGGGTGCCCGGGGCACACGCCAGCACCTTCGGCGGCAACCCTGTGAGCTGTGCGGCGGGGCTGGCGACCTTTGAGCTGTTGCGCGACGGGTACATCGAAAACGCGGCGCGCATGGGCGCGTATGCGATGGACAAACTCCGCGCGATAATGGCGCAGCATCCGAGCATCGGTGACGTGCGCGGCAAAGGCTTGATGTTGGGCGTGGAGTTCGTCAAGGATCGCGGCACGCATGAGCGTTGGCCGGAGATGCGCGATCTGGTGGTGGACCAAGCCTTCGAAGCAGGCTTGCTGGTGTTGGGTTGCGGGCTGAACACGTTGCGCTTGATCCCGCCGCTGAACGTGAGCCAGGACGTGTTGGACGAAGGCCTGGCCGTGCTGGAAAGCGCGATCGGACGCGCGGAAGAGCGCTTGGCGGGGTGATGCCGCGTATTTGATGGCGCTTGTCTTTTGCCTGAGCGTGTTTTGCAAGCAGAGGGGATGGGGTCGGTCTTGGAGCACCTGCCAACCAAGACCGCAAACCATCCCCCTTTCAACGTGTGTTCTTCGCCCCGTTCAATCCGCCGCCGCGACGACCTCTTCGCTGCTCACGCGCTCCGCTGCCAGCGGTTGGGCGGCGCGTTCTGCCGCCAAAACACGCTGCAGCGCCACAATCGCCACCTCGCGCATCTGCCGATCCGGTTCGCGCGTGGTCAGGTGTTGCAAAGCCAAGTTGGGCTTGATCAGCACGCGGATCGCGGGATGTTCCACATGCGCCGCCGTAAAGCGCAGCACCTCATACGCGATGCCCGCGATCGGAAAGATCAGCCCCACGCGCGAAAGTAGCAACATCGGCACGCTTTCAGGCCGACCGGTCAGCATATGGATCAACACGGAAAGCACCACCAACGTCAGCAAAAAGGCTGTGCCGCAACGCGGATGTTCCAGCGAATAGTTTTTCGTGACCTCAGGCGTCAGCTCCGCGCCGTCTTCATAGGCGTTGATGGTCTTGTGTTCTGCGCCGTGATAACCGTATAGGCGTTTAACGTCCGGCATCAACCCGATGGCCCAGATATAGCCGATCAGCAACGCCAGCTTGACCGCACCCTCGATCACATCTGCCGCAAAACGGCTCTCGAAGCCCGCCAGGTGTTGAATGCCCGCCGAGATCGCCGCCGGAAGCACGAAAAACAGCCCGATCCCCAACGCCAGCGACAGCACGACCAACCCCATCCCCGCCGCGCTTTGCAACGAGAATTCGATATCTTCGTCCTCTTCCAGCGCCACGTCCGCCGACCACATCAGCGCGCGCGTGCCCAGCCCAAGCGCGTCCCAAAGCAACACCAGCCCGCGCACAAACGGCAACCGTGCGATCCGTCCGCGATAGAGCGCGGCGTTGAGCGGCACTTCGCGCGTGACAATGGCGCCCTTCGGATGCCGCACAGCGACCGCCGCCACATATTGCCCGCGCATCATCACGCCTTCGATCACGGCCTGTCCGCCGTACCAGAATTGCGGGCGTTCTTCGGCGGGGTTGGCGGCCTCGTTGGATTGATCCAGTGCCGCATCTGCCGCAAGCCACAACCCCGCCAGTGCCCAGCGCGCGCGTTGTTCTGCTTTCCGTATACCGTGCATAAGCTACGCTCCGTGTTCCTCAACGCTTGTCGTGCTCCGCCCTGATTGTGACACATTCGCCCCGCGCGCGGCAAACGTTCGTCCGCACGCCAACGCAAGGCGACGCTAAAGTGGCGCGTGCGTCGGGCAAGGTCGCCCGCTTATGGCAGCCGCAGATCGCAAACGCCCGCCCCGAGCGGGCAGGTGGCGATCGGTTGCCCGTTGTAAAACACTTGGAAGTCCGTGTGCCAGAACTGATAAGGCGCGCCCATCTCCAGCCAGGCGTGGCGTATGTGGCACTCTGCCGGTGGGGACAGCGGGGGCGCGCCGTAATCCCACACTTGCAGGCAATCACCGTTCGGAAAGGCGTTTAGCGGCGCGGAAAGGTAGCCGTTGTCCCATTCTCCGGCGGGCATCGTGCCCGTTGTGCTTTGGAACATCAGGGGGGCCAAGTTGACTTGCCTGCCGGAAACGTTCAGCAGTGTGACGCCGCGCATGTCATAAAGCAAACGCACGTCCGCCCCAGCAGACGGCGGTTGGGCGGGCGCGACCGTTGGTGGGGCGAGCGTCGGAACGGAGGCCGCCGGTGCGCTGGCGCTAAAGGATACGTCGCAGGGCACACCCACTTGGCACACCGCGACCGTGCGCCCACCGTAAAGCACTTGGAATTGTGCCACGCCCTCCCAAAAAGCGTATTGCAGCCCGACAGAAAGCCAGGCGTGGCGTGTACGGCATTGGGGCGGTTGGGGCAACGTGCCTGTGATTGCCAGCCCCCACACCTGCAAGCAGTCCCCCGCAGGGAAAGCGTCCAGTGACGCGGAAAGGTAGCCGTTGTCCCACATGGTCGCCTCCAGCGCTCCGGCGCCGCTTTGCAAGCGCAGCGGGCGCAAGTTCAGCGGGCGACCGGCCACGTTGATCACGCTCACCGATTGCCCATCGGAGAGGATGCGCACGTCCGGCACGACGATCGGCGCTTGTGTGGGCGGGGGGATGGTCGGCGGGATCGTTGGCGGGATCACAGGGGGCGCGATTGTTGGTGGGGCGGTCGGCGGTTGGAATGGTGGCAACGTGGCGGTTGGTGGCGCGGGCAAAGCGGGCGCAGCGGTGGTTGTGGGGATGGCGGGTGGTTGTAAGGGGGGCAGCGTGGCGGTTGGCGGCGCGGGCAACGCA
Source organism: Ardenticatenia bacterium (assembly GCA_026984385.1). Taxonomy (GTDB): domain Bacteria; phylum Chloroflexota; class Anaerolineae; order Aggregatilineales; family Aggregatilineaceae; genus JALSSH01. Next base: position 7,458 of record JALSSH010000505.1, read on the forward strand.
GACGTGGCGGTTGCCACTAGTGGTGTTGTTCCGCCCGTCCAACTGTGCAGCCAGAACACGACTTGCAACAGCCGCTCCAGCACGCTTGTTCCGCCAACGGGAATTGTTGGTTGGGCGGGTGGCGCAAGAGGCGGCGGTGTGGGGGTGGGTAACGCAAGTGGGGGCAAGGTGGGTGTGGCTTGGGCGGCACGCGGCGCCGCAGTGGGCGGCTCGAATCCCTCTCGGCGTGCCAGCACCATCGTGAAATAATATTTGCCGGAGGCAGACTGCGCCCAGGCAATGCCCACTTCGGCGTAATCCGCGCTCATCATATTGGCGAGGTGGGGCGGGCTTCCTTTCCATTGTTCATATGTGCCGAGCGGGTCGGTATCCCAGCGGTAAAGGATATTTTCCGCGCCGCTGGTCATTGGGTAGCCCGCTTCTATGATGCGCTCCCAAAACTGCGAGCCGTCCGAGCCGACGTGATCGAGAAAGTCGCCCGCCGCCATGTCGTCGCTGTGGCGTTGTGCGGCGGCGGTGAGCTGTGAGTTGAGCGAAAGGCTTGCCAGCCCCGCCGCGTTACGTTCGGCGTTGAGCAGGGTGAGTATTGTCTGAGCGGTATTGTCTTGGGCATGGGTTGGAGGGGCGAGCGGCGTGGCGCTCAAGAGCAGCGCCAGGATCAGCAAACCGCCTAGCCAACGAAATTTTTCTAACCGAAACATAGAGCACCACCTCTTCGCTAAATTGGGTTTGAACGCGGCTCACTGCGGGCGGCGACCTCGCGCCGCGCGAAAAGCTGCGCGGCACGTCGCCCGCCGCCTTCGGCGCGCACGTCGCCCAGCCCGCACGCTGACGCGGCGGGCTGACCTCGCGCGCGCCTTTATGCGCTCAGCAGCAGCCCCATTGTGTGCGCATCCGAGCGTTTGC
>JALSSH010000506.1 GCA_026984385.1 Ardenticatenia bacterium
TCGCGCCATACGGCGCACGGGCGACGCGCCCCACCGACGGCAAACGCTCACTGGCGGCGAACGCTCCCCGATCGCTCAGTCCCCCTGCCTCCGCTTACCGCGAGCGCCCGTTGCCCACGTTGACCATGCGCAACAGCGCGTCAATCCCTGCCGCGTCCGGCAAGGAGGGGATCGCGCCATAACCGGTCGTGGTCAACGCACCGGCGGCGCAAGCGCGCTGCACGATCTGCTGCAACGTTTCCGCGTCCAGCGCCTCAATCGCCAGATCGTGCGCCAGCAGCCCATCCAGCAGCGCCGCCGTAAACGCATCGCCCGCGCCGGTGGTTTCCACCACTTGCACATGCGGCGACGGCACACGTCCGACCGTCTCGCCCGCCACATACCACGCTCCATCGCGCCCCAACGTCACAGCGGCCAGCTTTCCATGAAAACCGGCCACCTCCAACGCAGCGGCGTAATCATCACTCGCTTTTCCCGCTGCAAAAGCCAGATCGGCGTCGCTGATCTTCAAAATATCGGCGTGGGCGATAGCTTCACGCACTGCCGCGCGTCCGTTTTGTTCATCGGGCCACAGCGCGGGCCGCCAATTCGGGTCGCACGAGGTCAGCACGCCCGCTTTCCGCGCCAACTCAATCGCCTTGAGCGTAGCCGCGCGTGCCTGCGGACGCCGCAAACTGATCGAGCCGTAGTGCAACACGCGCGCACCCTGCACTTCTTCGGCGCGGATCTGTTCCGGCAACAGATAGTCGTGCGCCCCCGGGTTGAAGTCGAAGTCCCGATCCCCGCTTGTGCCGAGCTTGACAAACGCCAGCGTGGTGAAGTGCGCTTCGTCTTGCCGCAGCGCGCAATCCACACCGACCGCTTGCAAGTCGTGCAAAATTTTTTGCCCAAAAACGTCCGCGCCCACCGTCGCGACCAAACGCGCCCGACGACCGAGCTTCGCCAGTCCCGCGGCTACATTGGCCGGTGCGCCGCCTGTTGCGGCAGTGTATTGTGTGGCCGTGACCAACGTCTTGCCGCGTTCACGGGAAACGAAATCGATCAGGGCTTCGCCGATACACAACACGTCCATAGAGTTTGCCTCCAGCGAGCTTGTCGCCTTTGCCGCCCGCTTGTCTTTGTCGCCAACAGTTTTGAGCCTAGATATACCGCATTTTGCCCACTTCAGCGATACGCCCTATAGGTATTTTGCACACACGCCCGCCACACGGTATAACTTGCCCTACTCATCCACCTCAGCACCGAGGACGCGCCCATGCCGTACCTAATAGACGGACATAACCTGATCGGCCAATTGCCCGATCTCAGCCTAGACGACCCCCACGACGAAGCTAAATTGATCGAACGGCTCAAAGGCTTTATGGCGCACAGACGGAAGCGCTGCACGGTCGTTTTTGACGGCGGGTTGCCGGGCGGCCCTTCCCGCGATCTTTCCACCGGCAGCGTGCGCGTGATCTTTGCGCACGGCGGCACAACCGCCGACCGCATCATCCTAGAGCGATTGCACAACACCGCCGACACGCACGCTTGGGTTGTGGTCACTGCAGACCGTGAGATCATCGCGGAAGCGCAGCGTTGCCACGCGCGCGTGCAATCGCCCGCCGACTTTGCGCGCGAGATGCACAGCTCGCACGAAACACACGCGCCCACCACGCTCAAGGACAACCCGAACCCGCGCCTTTCCCCGCAAGACGTAGAGGAATGGCTGCGGCTCTTCGGCGCGCAAGATGAAGACGCCCAAGATCACTCGGCTTCCTAAAATCGCTTC
>JALSSH010000507.1 GCA_026984385.1 Ardenticatenia bacterium
CGCCTCCTTGCACGGAATGACGTATGCCATGCCGATCCCCAGCGCGCAGGTGAAAAGCTGTTTGATGCTGGCTGGGCTGTACGCGAAAGGGCCGCTGACCGTTGTGGAGCCTGGCCCGGCGCGTGACCACACCGAGCGCCTGTTGCGCGCGATGGGCGCGGACATCCGGACGCAGAATGGGCACATCACCTTGACCCCGCCCGATGTGCTGCGCCCCTTGACGCTCGACGTGCCCGCCGACATTTCCTCGACGGCGTTTGTGTTGATCGCAGCGCTTTTGGCGGGCGCGGGGCGCGTTTGTGTGCAAGGCGTGGGCGTTAACCCCACGCGCACCGGCTTATTGGACATTTTGCAGCAGATGGGCGCGCGGATCGCGCTTGAGGACGCGCGCGAAAGCGGTGGCGAGCCTATCGCCGACTTGTGCGCGGAGCGCGCGACCTTGCGCGGTGCGGAGATCGGCGGGGCGTTGATCGTGCGCGCGATTGACGAGTTCCCCGCGTTGATGGTCGCCGCCACGCAAGCCGAGGGCGTGACGCATGTGCGCGACGCCGCCGAGCTGCGCTTCAAGGAAACTGACCGCATCGCGGTGATGGCCGCCGAGCTGCACAAGCTGGGCGCGGAGATCGAGGAGCTGGCGGACGGTTTCCGCGTGGTGGGGCCGCAGCGTTTGCGCGGCGCGGACGTGGACGCTCACGACGATCACCGTGTGGGCATGGCGTTGGCGCTGGCGGGCTTGGTGGCCGAAGGCGAAACGCGCGTACATGGCGCGCACGCCGTGCGAGACTCGTTCCCCAGCTTTGTGGAGGTGCTGAGCGCGCTGGGCGCTTCGATCCATTGGGGGGCGCGGAATGCTTGAGCGCGTCGGGTTGTTGGGGTGGCCGTTGGGGCACAGTCTTTCGCCCGCCATGCACAACGCCGCCTTTGCCGCGCTGGGCATGGCCTGGCGCTATGAACTTTTCCCCGCGCAGCCGGAACGCTTGGCCGAGGAGGTGACGCGCTTGTTGGCCGAGGGCGTGCGTGGCTTCAACGTCACCATCCCGCACAAGCGCGCCGTGCTCGCTTTGTCCCAAGTGCGCGAGCGTAGCGCGGCAGTGGAGGCTATCGGCGCGGCCAACACGCTCACCGTGTTGAGCGCCGAGCCGCCTGTGTTGCGCGCGGAAAACACCGATTGGCGCGGCTTTTTAGACGATCTGCGCGCCCACGATCTGGACCCGCGTGGCAAGGTGTGCGTGGTGCTGGGCACGGGCGGCAGCGCACGCGCGATCGGCTATGCGTTGGGGCGGGCAGGTGCCACTGCAATCACGTACATCAGCCGCACGCCAACCCGCGCAAACTACCTCGGGACGGTGCGCGATTACGCGGCATTGAGCGAGTTGACCCCGCGCGCCGACCTGATCGTGAACTGTACGCCGCTGGGGATGTGGCCGCACGTGGAGCGTTCGCCCTGGCCTGCTGATGTGCCTTTTCCGCCGCACGCCGCACTTTATGACCTGGTTTACAACCCGCCGACCACGCAACTTATGCGACAAGCGCGGGCGGTTGGCGCGCGCGCGGTTGGTGGGCTGGGGATGCTTGTGCGGCAAGGGGCGCTGGCTTTTGCGCAATGGACGGGGCGCACGCCGCCTTTGGACGTGATGATGCAGGCGGCGCGCACCGCTTTGGAGGGAAAATGAGCATTTTACGCATGTTGACCGCCGGCGAAAGTCACGGGCCGCAACTGACCGCTATTTTAGAGGGGATGCCCGCCGGCTTGCCGCTTTCGCCCG
>JALSSH010000508.1 GCA_026984385.1 Ardenticatenia bacterium
GCGTTGCCAGGGCTTTGCCGACGCGATGGCCGAGGCCGGCGGCACGGTGGACGTGCTGGCCGTTGACCTGGCCGACCCGACCGGCACGACCAACCGCATCGGCGCGGCGATCTCTGCGGATGAGACCATTGACGCCGTTTTGGCGTTAGGCCCGACCGGCTCGCTGCCCGCGATGCAAGCGCTGGAAGAACAAGGGTTGCTGGGCGATATGTTGCTGGCGACCTTTGACCTTTCGCCGGAAGTGCTCCAAGCGATCGAAGATGGCGACATGCTCTTTGCCATTGACCAGCAGCAATATATGCAAGGTTACCTGCCCATCGTGTACCTGACGCTGTATCTTTACAACTTGAACACGCCCGGCTCTTTCCTGATCCAAACCGGCCCCGGTTTTGTGACCCAGGAAAACGCCGCTCAGGTGATTGACTACGCGGCGCGCGGCACACGGTAATCGGATCGTTCCAGCGGAGGGCGGGGGCTACCCCAGCCCTCCGTCATGCGTTATGCCCTACTTCGAACCAGGATGCAGTAGCCGTTCACGGGAAGGTAATCATGTCAACGCAGGCACCAGCCGATATTCCTGAAAAAGATGAACGATTATTACAAGCAAGTTTCTTAAAAAGGCTGCTTCTCCGTCCGGAGTTGGGGGCGGTGAGCGGGGCCATTTTAGTGTGGGTTTTGTTAGCTATCGTGGCCGGAGAGCGCGGCTTTCTCAGCTTGCGCGGCACGGCCAACTATTTGCAAGTGGCCGCTGAGCTGGGCATTTTGGCGGTGGCCGTCGCCTTGTTGATGATCGGCGGCGAATTCGATCTTTCCATCGGCTCGATCATCGGCGGCGCGGGCATGGTGATCGCCGTGTTGAGCGTCCAATACGGCTGGAACATCTGGGCCGCTATCGGCGTGTCGCTGATCGTTTCGCTGGTCGTGGGCGCGCTCAACGGCTTGTTGGTCGTGCGCACCAAACTTCCCTCTTTCATCATCACTTTGGGCAGTTTGTTTATCATTCGTGGTCTGACCATCGCCGAAACGCGCGGCATCACCGGACGAACCCAGGTCGGCGGAGTCAAGCATGTGCTCGGCTATGATTCGGCGGTCAAGTTTTTCGCCAGCACGCTCAAAATCCCAGACCCGGCCTCCAGCCGAGGATTGGACGCGGCCTTCCCGATCTCGATTTTCTGGTGGCTGCTGATCGCGGGCGTCGCGACGTATATTTTGTTGCGCACCCGCCCGGGTAACTGGATTTTCGGCATCGGCGGAGACCCCCACGCGGCGCGTAATGTCGGCGTGCCGGTGGATCGGATGAAGGTTTTTCTCTTCATGGCGACGGCGGCCAGCGCTTGGTTGGTGGCGACCATCCAGGTCATCTCTTCCGGCAGCGCGGACACCTTGCGCGGACAATACCGCGAGTTTTACGCCATTATCGCGGTCGTGATCGGCGGCACGTTGCTGACCGGCGGTTATGGTTCGGCGATTGGGGCGGTTTTTGGCGCGCTGACGGTCGGCATGGTGCAACAGGGGATCATCTTTACCGGCGTCGACTCGGATTGGTTTCAGGTTATCTTGGGCGTCATGTTGATTATCGCCGTACTCGTCAACAACTTCATTCGCAAGCGCGCAGCGGAGGCGAAGTGAGATGAAAACCCCTATTGTAGAAGTCCGCAACATCTCAAAATATTTCGGCTCAGTGATCGCCCTCAACGGCGTTTCGATGGACCTTTACCCGAGCGAGGTGATGTGTTTGTTGGGGGACAACGGCGCGGGTAAGTCCACGTTGATCAAAATCCTTTCCGGCGTGCATCGGCCCGACGAGGGCGTGTATTTGGTCGAGGGCAAGGAAGTTCACTTCAACTCCCCACGCGACGCGCTCGATCTCGGCATCGCCACCGTTTACCAAGACTTGGCCATGATCCCGCTGATGAGCGTGACGCGAAACTTTTTCCTCGGCTCGGAACTGACGGTCGGGCGGGGGCTGTTACGTCGCTTTGACGTGAAGCGCGCCCAGCGCATCGTGCGCGAAGAGCTGGGGAAGATGGGGATCGATATCCGCGACCCGCACCAACCGGTCGGCACGCTTTCCGGCGGGGAGCGGCAGTCGGTGGCGATTGCGCGCGCGGTCTACTTCGGCGCCAAGGTGCTCATTTTGGACGAGCCGACCTCGGCGCTGGGCGTTAAGCAGGCGGGGACGGTGTTGCGCTATGTGGCGCAGGCGCGCGCGCGGGGGATCGCGGTCATCTTGATCACGCATAACCCGCACCACGCCTATCCCATCGGCGACCGCTTCACCATCCTCAAGCGGGGGCGCACGCTGGGCACGTACACCAAAGCGGAGCTTTCTCGTGAGGAGATGATCCGCATGATGTCTGGCGGTGAGGAACTGGAAAAGCTCGAAGAGGAGCTGCGCGCTTTCGGTGATCAAGCCGCTCGTGGGCTGGCGAATGCGTTCCATGAGGAAGAACTCAGCGAGTGGGCGTGAGCGTTCGCCGCTCACGCCTCGTGCTGCAAGCGCGCTCTAGCAGGTGAGGTTTTGGGGATTGTCCCGAGTTTTTCAGCGCGGCAAGTGCTAGTGCAGGGTAAAGGGGCTTTGTGATGATTCGAGTGGCAAACGCGCCTTGTTCGTGGGGCGTGATCGAGGGCATCGAAGGGGAGCGCTACGACTATGTGCGCGTGCTGGACGAAATCCAGGCAACGGGCTACGCGGGAACGGAGCTTGGCGATTGGGGCTTTATGCCCACCGATCCGGTGAAGCTGGCCGAAGAGCTGGCCTCTCGCAATCTGAGCTTGGTGGGGTCTTGGGTAAGCGTGAAGCTGCACGACCCGAACGAGCACGCCGCCAGCATCCGCGACGCGGTGCGCACGGCCAAGTTGCTGGCTGAGGTCGGCGGGTCTTCTGCTGTCATCGTGCTGGGCAATGACCCCTATGGCGACCCTTTCCGCACCAAGCACGCCGGGCGCGTCACGCCGCAAATGGCGATGGACGAGGCGACCTGGCGCGTCTTTGCGCAAGGGGCGAACGCTGTGGCGCGGCATGTGCGGGACGAGGCGGGCTTGCGCACGGTCTTTCATCACCACGTGGGGACGTGGGTGGAAACTCCCGCCGAAACGCAGCGCTTGATGGAGATGACCGATCCCGAGCTTTTGGGGCTGTGCTTTGACACCGGCCATTGGGCTTTTGGCGGCGGCGATCCGGTCGAGGGACTTCGCGCTCACGCCGAGCGCATTTGGCATGTGCACTTTAAGGACCACCAGCCGGAAGTGGCGCGGCAGTCTCGGCTCAACGAGTGGGACGGCCCTACCTCGGTCGGGCACGGCGTTTTTTGTGAGCTGGGGCAGGGCGACGTGGACTTCCCCGCCGTGCTGGAAACGCTGAAGGCTATCGGCTATGACGGGTGGATTGTCGTGGAGCAAGACGTGCTGCCCGGGATGGGCGCGCCCAAAGAAAGCGCCCAGCGCAACCGCGACTATCTGCGCTCGATTGGTTTGTGAGGGTGGGGCGATGAAGTACACGGCTGAAACGATGCTGATCAAAGCGCAAAACGACGGGGGCACGGGCGTTTTTGCCTCGGTGGAAGCGCAAAAAGCCGGTTGGGACTATCTCAATATGGCGGCGATCCGCCTGAACGCGGGCGAGCGCTTCGGCAAGGACACGGGCGAGTATGAAAACGCCATCGTGATCTTGGGCGGGCGCTGCACCATCACCACCAGCGACGGGACGTTCCAAAACGTTGGGCGTCGCCCGAACGTGTTTAGCGGGATGCCGTATGCGCTGTATATTTCGCGCCGCAAGAGCTTTGAGATCACGGCGCTGACGGACGACTTGGAATTTGCGTTGTGCTGGGTGCCCACCGACGAGGATCACCCGACCCAACTGGTCACGCCCTCCATGTGCCCCATCGAGATACGCGGCGGCGGCAACGCCACACGCCAGATCAACGGCATTATCCCGCCCGGGTTTGACTGTCATCGCATTGTGTGCGTGGAGGTGTACACGCCCTCCGGCAACTGGAGCAGCTATCCGCCACACAAACACGACGTGCACCGCGTGGACGCACAAGGCAACCTGTTGGAGGCGGACTTGGAGGAAATCTACTTCTACAAGATCGACAGGCCGGAGGGCTACGCCTATCAGCGCGTTTATAACGAGAGCGGCACGATTGACGCGCTGATGATGGCGCGCAACCATGACGTGGTGTTGGTGCCGGAAGGCTATCACCCGGTCGTGAGCGCGCACGGCTACACCACCTACTACCTCAACTTTCTGGCGGGTTCTGCCCAATCGCTCGCCAACAGCGACGATCCAACTTACGCCTGGGTCAAGGAAACGTGGGCCGAGCGTGACCCGCGCTTGCCGCTGGTGAGTCTGGATATGGAAAAGTGAGCCTCAGGGAAAAGCAGCCATGACAACCTTTAAGAGCAAGTTACATCAAATGGCCGTCACCACGCCCACCGACTATTGGAACGACTCGTGTTCGGTCAAGGAGCTTACCTTTGCTATCGAGCACGGCGCGGTCGGGGCCACGAGCAACCCGACCATCGTCCTGAACGTGCTCAGGCAAGAGATGCCGCTTTGGCAGGAGCGTATCCCGGCCATCATCGCAGAAAACCCGACTTGGTCGGAAACCGAGATCATGTGGCGTGTCTTTGAAGAGGTGGGCATGAAGGGCGCGGAGTTGCTCTTGCCGGTCTTTGAGCGCGAGGGTGAGCGGAAGGGGCGGCTTTCGATCCAAACCGACCCGGCCAACTATCGCAACGCCGAGGCCCTTGTGCGGCAAGCTCGCCACTACGACGCGCTGATGCCCAATATGCAAGTCAAAATTCCGGTCACTTCCGCCGGCGTTCAGGCTATCGAAGAGGCCACGTATCACGGCGTGAACATCAACGCGACGGTGAGCTTTAGCGTGCCGCAGGCGGTCGCGGTGGCGGAGGCGGTCGAGCGCGGGTTGCAGCGCCGCGCCGCCGAAGGGCATGATGTTTCGAAGATGAGTCCGGTTTGCACGATCATGGTTGGGCGCGTGGACGATTGGATGCGGGTGGTCACCGAGCGCGACAACCTCATCCTCAACCCGGATTCCCTCCCTTGGGCGGGCGTGGCGGTGATGAAGAAGGCCTACCAAATCTACCAAGAGCGTGGCTATCGCGCGCGGTTGTTGGCGGCGGCCTATCGGCATCATCGGCACTGGTCGGAGTTCATCGGCGGCGACCTGGTGGTGAGTATGCCCTATAAGTGGCAGTTGCGCTTCAACGCCTCGGATATTGAGGTCAAGGAGCGAATGCACGTGCCCGTTGACCCGGCAATCGTGGACGATCTTTACACCCATATCCCAGACTTCCGCAAAGCCTACGACGAAGACGGGATGACGGTGGAGGAATTCGACACTTACGGCGCTACTGTGCGGACACTGCGCGGCTTTATCGCCTCGGTGCACGAGCTAACCGCGTTGCTCCGTGAAGAATTTATGCTGCCCAACCCCGACGTGCGGCGGGGTTAAGGAGACTTGTTGATGGAAACCATCCGTTTGACGATGGCGCAAGCCCTGATCTTGTACCTGGCCCGTCAATATGTGGCGCGCGACGGCGTGCAAAACCGCTTTTTCGCGGGCGTGTGGGGCATCTTTGGGCATGGCAACGTGGCCGGCGTCGGGCAGGCTTTGCAGCAGTACGCCTCGGAGATCCGCTATTACCAATCGCGCAACGAACAAGCCCAAGTGCACGCGGCGGTGGCCTATGCCAAGCAGAAAAATCGGATGCAGACCTTCGCGTGCACGTCCTCGATTGGCCCGGGCGCGACCAATATGGTCACCGGCGCGGCGTTGGCGACGGTGAACCGCATTCCCGTTTTGCTCTTGCCCGGGGACATCTTCGCGGAGCGTTTGCAAGCGCCCGTCTTGCAACAGTTGGAATGGGAGCACTCGCAAGATATCAGCGTGAACGACGCTTTTAAGCCCGTTTCCCGCTATTGGGATCGCATTTATCGCCCGGAACAGCTCATCACGGCGCTGCCGGAGGCGATGCGCGTGTTGACCTCGCCCGCCGACACCGGCGCGGTCACGCTTGCTTTGCCGCAAGATACGCAAGCCGAAGCCTACGACTTTCCGGCGGAGATGTTCGAGGAGCGAGTGTGGGTTATCCCGCGCAACCGTCCGGACGCGGAGCAGCTCGCCCGAGCCGCCCACTGGATTCGCCAAGCCGAGCGTCCGCTCCTCATCGCGGGCGGCGGGGTGCACTACAGCGAAGCCTGGGATGCGCTGCAGACGTTCGTGGAGCGCACCGGCATCCCCTTAGGCGAGACCCAGGCGGGCAAGGGGGCTTTGCGCTACGACCATCCGCTGAACCTGGGCGCTATCGGCGCAACAGGCACGCCGGGCGCAAACATCATGGCGCGCGAGGCGGACTTGATCATTGGGGTTGGCACGCGCTATAGCGACTTCACCACCGCCTCCAAGACCGCGTTCCAAGAGGCGGGCGTGCGCTTTGTCAATATCAACGTGGCGGAGTTCGACGCCTATAAGCATAGCGCGTTGCCGCTGGTTGGCGATGCGCGCGTGACGTTGGAAGAGCTGTTGGAGGCGCTGGGCGACTTCCAAACCCCCGCCGCTTACCAACAGCGCGCCCGCGCGTTTAACGCCGAATGGGACGCCGAAGTCGAGCGGATCTACAACCTGGGGCACGCGCCGCTGCTTTCTCAAGGCGAAGTGATCGGCATCCTCAACAGCCAGACCCGCCCGCAAGATGTGGTGGTGTGTGCGGCGGGCAGCTTGCCCGGCGACCTGCACAAGCTCTGGCGCACCCGTGACCCGCGCGGCTATCACCTGGAGTACGGCTATTCGTGCATGGGCTACGAGATCGCGGGCGGCATGGGCGTCAAGATGGCCGACCCGGAGCGCGAAGTTTACGTCATGGTGGGCGACGGCTCGTTTTTGATGTTGAGCAGCGAGATCGTCACGATGGTACAAGAAGGGATCAAGGTCACAATCCTGGTGCTGGACAATCACGGTTTTGCCAGCATCGGCGGCCTTTCGAATAGTGTCGGCAGCGACGGCTTTGGGACGAAGTATCGCTTGCGCGGCGAAAGCGGACACCTGGACGGCGAGACGCTGCCGATTGACTTTGCGCAGAACTGCGCCAGCCTGGGCGCGCACGTCATCACGGCCAGGACGCGCGAGGAGCTTTCCGCCGCGATAGAAGAGGCCAAGCGCGTCCAGGGCCGCCCGGTGTGCATCGTCACGGAAACGGACCGCCATCAGCGCGTGGGCGGGTACGAGAGCTGGTGGGACGTGGCCGTCGCCGAAGTTTCGACCAATCCGGCGGTGCAACAAGCACGCACCGAATACGAACAGCACAAGCAAAACGAGCGCTATTTTTTCCGTAAGGGGTAATGATGTCGCACAAAATCCTGGACTACATCAACGGCGAGTGGACGGCGGCGGGCAGCGATGAGCTGCTGCCGGTGGAAAATCCGGCCAATGGGGAGATTGTCGGCGAAGTGGTGATGACGCCCAAGGAAGCGGTTGCCCGCGCAGTGGAAGCGGGAGAGGCCGCCTTCCGCGAGTGGCGACGCACGCCGGTTGGAGACCGTATCCAACACCTTTTCAAGCTCAAGGCGCTGCTCGAAGAGCACTTGGACGAGCTGGCGCGCATCATCACGACCGAATGCGGCAAGACGTACAAGGAAAGTGTCGGCGAGTTGCGGCGGGGCATTGAAAATATCGAGGTGGCCTGCGGGATGCCGAGCTTGATGCAGGGCTATAACAACGAGGACATCGCGCGGGGCATTGACGAGCACATGATCCGCCAGCCGCTGGGCGTGGTGACCGCGATCACGCCGTTCAATTTCCCGGGCATGATCCCGTTGTGGTTCTTGCCCTATGCGGTGGCGACCGGCAACAGCTTTATCCTCAAGCCGAGCGAAAAAGTGCCCATGACGACGGCGCGTTTGTTTGAGCTGATCGAGCAGGCGGGTTTCCCGCCCGGGGTGTTGCAGTTGGTGAACGGGGCGAAAGACACGGTAGACGCGCTTTTGGACCACCCGGGCGTCAAAGCGGTGAGCTTTGTCGGCTCAACGCCGGTCGCGCGCTACATCTACAGCCGCGCCACCGCTAACGGCAAGCGCGCGCAGTGTCAGGGTGGGGCGAAAAACCCGATTGTCATCATGCCGGACGCCGACATGGACGCCACCACGCGCATTATGGCGGACTCGGCGTTTGGGTGCGCGGGGCAGCGCTGCCTGGCCGTTTCGGTGGCGATCACGGTGGGGGAGGCGCGCCCTGTTTTCACCGAACGG
>JALSSH010000509.1 GCA_026984385.1 Ardenticatenia bacterium
AAGTGCACGCGCTGCTGGCGGCTGTTGATGAGGTGGCGCGCCAAAATCACGCCGCGCTGCTGAAGATCGAGCCTGGGTTGGGACTAGAGGGCGTGGACTTTCGCGCTTACGGTTTCCGACTCAGCCCGCAAACCGTGCAGCCGCCGCGCACGGTGGTTTTGGACTTGCGCGAAGACGAGGGCGCGATCCTCGCGCGTATGAACCAGGGCACGCGCCGCAACATCCGCAAAAGCGCGCGCTTTGAGGTGCAAATCCGCGAAGGGACGCGCGCAGACGTGCGTAGCTTTTGCGCGCTGGTCGCAGAGACGGGCGCGCGCGCGGGGTTCGGCGTGCACACTTGCACCTACTACGAGCGCGCGTATGAGCTTTTCGCGCCGAGCGGGGATGCGGCGCTGTTGCTGGGCAGCTACGCGGGGCAAGACTTGGCGGGCGTGATGGTCTTCGCGCTGGGGGATTGGGCGTGGTACTTCTACGGCGCGTCCTCCACCCGTGAACGGCAGCGTATGGCCTCCTACGGCGTGCAGTGGGCCGGCATTCGTTGGGCCAAGGCGCGCGGCGCGAAGTGGTACGATATGTACGGCGTGCCGGACGCCGAGCCGCAGGTACTGGAAGCGCAGTTCCGCGAGCGTTCGGACGGACTTTGGGGCGTATATCGCTTTAAGCGCGGCTGGGGCGGGCAGGTGATGCGCAGCGTCGGCGCATGGGATCGCCCGTATAACCGCGCGCTCTACGCCGCTTACGCGCTGGCCGCACGTTGGTTGGCGCGCAAGGGGGGCGCACGATGATCACGCCGACCACCATCACCGAACGGGCGCAATGGAACGCGCTTTTGCGCACGCTGCCCGTCGCGCACGTGCTGCAAACGTGGGAGTGGGGCGAGTTCAAGCGCGTGGAAACCGGTTGGCAGCCGCAGCGCTTCGCCTATTGGGACGCGGAGGGCCAAGTGTGTGCGGCGGCTTCCGTGCTCACGCGGCGGGTCGGCCCCTTGCGCGTGATGTACGTGCCCAAAGGCCCCGCGCTGGATTATGCCGACGCGGAGATACGCGGAGCGGTGCTGACCCATTTGGAGCGGCTGGCGCAGGAACGCGGCGCGGTCTGGCTGAAGATCGACCCGGACGTGGTGCTCGGCACAGGCATTCCGAGCGGACGCGATCCCGACCGCCCGCCGCACGACGACCCGACGGGGCAAGCGGTGGTTGCGGCGCTGGAAGCGCGCGGCTGGCGCTTCAGCACCTCTCAAGTGCAATTCCGCAACACGCTGGTGTTAGATTTGCGCCAAAGTGAAGAGGAGTTGCTGGCGGGCATGAGCCAAAGCACGCGGCGCAAAATTCGCTTGGCGGCCAAACGCGGCGTGCACGTGCGCCTCGCTGACCGCCCCGAGGACTTGCGCACGCTGTACAAGCTCTACCGCGTCACCGGCACGCGCCAGGGTTTCCTCATCCGCCCGCTGGACTATTACCGCGAGGCCTGGGCGCGCTTTATGGAGGCGGGCTTGGCGACCGCGTTTTTGGCGGAATGGGAGGAGCAGGCACTGGCCGGATTGGTGCTTTTCCACTTCGGCCCGAAGGCGTGGTACTTTTACGGCATGAGCAGCAACGCCGAGCGGCGGCGAATGCCCACCTACGCGCTGCAATGGGCCGCGATCCGTTGGGCGAAGGCGCACGGCTACCCGACGTATGACTTTTGGGGCGCGCCGAACTCGTTTTGCGAAGAGGACCCGATGTGGGGCGTGTACCGCTTCAAGGACGGCTTCGGCG
>JALSSH010000510.1 GCA_026984385.1 Ardenticatenia bacterium
GCTCAAGCGCAGTGTGTACCAGGCCGGTTTGACGCCCGATGACATTGACCTATACATCCCCCATCAGGCCAACGCGCGCATCATCGAGGCGGCGGCCAAACAAATGCGCGTGCCGATGGACAAGTTCTACGTCAACGTTGACCGCTACGGCAATACCTCGGCGGCTTCCGTTCCCCTGGCGATGGTTGAGGCGATCGAAGAGGGCCGCTTGAAGGATGGGGACGTGGTGGCGATGTGCGCTTTTGGCGCGGGTTTGACTTGGGCTTCGGTGGTGATGAAGATGGGCACGGGCGAAGTCAGCGCGGCGCACAGTCTCTTTTCGGCGGCCAAGGCGCGCTATCTGGCCCGTCGCGCTTCGGATTTGGTGCTGGATACCGCTCAATCGGCGTTGCTGCCGCTCTATTCGTTCCTCTATCAGCGGCGTAAGAAGAAATAACCCTTTCCAGAGACAAACCCACACGCCCTACGTCATCTCAGACGTGGGGCGTTTTGTGTTGTTGTGCCGACCGAAAGTGGGCGGGGCGTGAGGGCGTGCTATAATCTCCGCGAGCGGGAAACGGCGCAACATGGACAAAAACATGACCTCACCCACCCCTATCTACGACACACTACAGCGCCCCTTTAGGGATTTGCGTATTTCAGTCACCGACCGTTGCAATTTCCGTTGTACCTACTGTATGCCCGCCGAAGTCTTCGGCGAGCGCTTCCACTTTTTGCCCAAAAGTGCGCTGCTCAGTTTTGAAGAGATTACGCGGCTGACGCGCATTTTCCTGAGCTTTGGCGCGCGCAAAGTGCGTCTGACCGGCGGCGAGCCGCTTTTGCGCCACGAGATCGAAAAGTTGGTGGCGATGTTGGCCGCGCTACCCGGCCTAGACGACCTGGCGATGACCACCAACGGCTATTTGCTGCCGAAAAAGGCCGCCGCGCTCCGCGACGCCGGCTTGACGCGGCTCACGATCAGCTTAGATAGCCTGGATAACGACGTGTTCCGCCGCATGAACGGCGGACGCGCCAACGTGGAAGACGTGCTGACGGGCATCCGAGCCGCCGAGGAAGCGGGTTTTGCGCCGCTGAAGATCAACACGGTGGTGCAGCGCGGCGTCAACGACCATACCATCGTGGAGCTGGCGCGCTATTTCCGCCAACGCGGGCACATCGTGCGCTTCATTGAGTATATGGACGCGGGCACACTCAACGCTTGGCGCATGGAAGACGTCGTCCCCGCCAAAGAGATCGTGGCGCGCATTGACGCCGAGATGCCGCTCGAACCGCTGCAACCGAATTACGCGGGCGAGGTGGCGCGACGCTATCGCTATCGTGACGGCGGCGGGGAGATCGGGATCATCGCCTCGGTCACGCAGCCATTTTGTGGCGGCTGTACACGCTTGCGGCTTTCGGCGGAAGGGGAGCTTTACACATGCCTTTTCGCCACGCAGGGCACGCCGCTTCGCGATGCCATGCGCGCAGGGGCCGACGACGGGCAACTCGCGGAGATGATCCGCACGGTGTGGCAAGCGCGCGCCGACCGCTACTCCGAGCTGCGCGCCCAAGCCACGCCGGAACAAAAACGCGGCAAAGTGGAAATGTATCACATCGGCGGATGAGCGAGACGATGCAAGTTCAAGTGACTTTTTACGGCGTGTTGCAACAGATCATCGGGGCGCGACGGCTGACGTTGGAATTGGCGGAAGGGGCGAGCGTTGGGGTGCTGGCCGAAACACTCAGCGCCCAGTATCCGGCGCTGGCTGGG
>JALSSH010000511.1 GCA_026984385.1 Ardenticatenia bacterium
AGATCACCCTGCGACGGCTCATCTCGGTAAACACGCCTGGTTCGAGGTGTGGCGGTATCCCGTCGCCGGGGAACGGCAGCACGAAGGCACCTACATGGTGGTGTTGCTCGACCGCAGCGTAGACGACAACGGACTGGAATGGCTGATCGTGGCCGGTTTCAGCTTTGAGTTTCTGCTGTTGCAACGGGTGGTCGACCCGCGCAACGATCCACTGATGGCAGGTGGGTGGAGCACAAAATACGGGCCCGTAGACGACCTGATGGCCGAATTGGTGTACGAGCAAGCCGGTAGGGGCGCCTCGGCGCACAACGGCACGCCGTCACAGCAAGTACCCTACCTTGAGGTGGCGCCGACGGCAAGCGTTGGCGATCCTGTGCCGTTTCGCAAGGCTTGGGACGGGTTACTGCCGTCGTTGCAAGAACTGGCCGCAGGTGACCGCATGGATTTTCGCATCGAGCGTGGAATGGGAACCGGCCTGGTGTTCTATGCCGAGCGTGTGGGAGAGGATCGCAGCAAAACGACCAACTTCCCCGGTGGGCGTTTCGTACTGCTCACGCCAGAGTTAGGCACGCTGGCGCGTCCGCGTTTGGTGCGGGACTGGCGCCAGGAAAAGACGGTGGTGGTGCTGTTGGGACACGGAGCCGGAGATGCGCGGGAGTTCTTTGGCAGCATGGCGGCTAATGCACAAGAGACGCCCTACAGTGTCGCGGTGGCAGTTGAAGACTTGCGCCAGGCGGAAAGCGCAAGCGAGTACATCGCCCAGGCGCAAGCGGCATTGGCAAAAAACGCCGCGCACAAGGAATTCAGCTTCGAGGTGGCGCAAGGGGCCACCCACTATCACGAGCTTTTCGAACTGGGCGACTTCGTGACGGTAGCCTGGGGGGAGTATGAGCAAGATATGCGCGTAATCGGCGTTGAGATCGAGGTGCGCGAAGGACAAGAACGCATCACCCCCAAGGTGAGGGAGCGCTATGGCCTCAACTGATCTGCTGAAAGCCTTTGACGAACGCTGGCGGGAGCTGCGAGACGAGTTGCGCCGTCTGAAAGAAGAGGCGGCGCGCGCAGCGCGTCAGGAACACGCGGAAGTTGCGGGCAGTGTGCCGGTCTACGCGAGCACCTCGTTTATGCCGACAGCGGGCGTGGAAGGACGTTTGGCAGCGGCAGGCGGCAAGCTGTACTTTGACGACGGGACAAGTTGGCGGGAGGTGCAGTTGGTATGAGCGAAAGCGAATACCTCATTGCCGCCAACGGCACGATCTTCCCACTGAGCGAGTATGGGGTGCGTGTCACAGGGCTGGGCGGTGTACCAGTGGAATATGCGATGGTGCGCGGATACGGACAAGACGGCGTGAACGTGGCGGACTATCACTTGCAGCCCCGCACGTTGACGTTGAGCTTTGAGCTGCATGGGCGGAGGCGTAAGGAGCTGTTGGCGCTGCGGCAAGCGTTGCTGGAAGTGCTCAGTCCAGCAGGCGGGGCGCTGACGTATCGGCGCGTGCTTCCGGACGGCTCGCGTCGAGACATTACGTGCTGGGTAGATGCGAGTCTGAGCGTAGAAGACCACTTCGGTGGTACGTCGGCACAGGTAGGGCTGACACTGTTCTGCCCAGACCCAACATTTTACGACCCGAAGGAGCATGTGGCGGACTTCGTGACGGTCGTGGCGGACGCTTTCGTGACGCCGTTCTACGCGCCGGACGAGTTTTGGTCGTCCGGTGGGACGACTTTGGGACTGACCGTAGAGAA
>JALSSH010000512.1 GCA_026984385.1 Ardenticatenia bacterium
GGCCGCCGACATCGCCCGCTTGAGCTTAGACGACCAGCCGATCTTGATCGACGTAGAAGGGGCGCACGCGGCGCTGTGGTATCACTTGCTGTTGGCGCTGCCGGAAGACGTGCCGCGCATCGTCAATCGGCTGCCCGCAGAGGCCGAAGCCGACGAGCGCGCGATCTCGCTTTACGATCTGCGCAAACGCTATCGGGGCGCGTTTATCCCGCATCTGCAAACGATCCTGGCGCACACCGACGGGCTGTGGCTGGCCTATTGGGGCGATCCGGCCAAAAAGCACGACGTTTTCGACGCGCTGGAGACGGCGGGCTTTGTGCGCACGGCCACGCGCACCTACACCCATCACGGCTACCCGATTTACGCTTATCGCTACGACCGCGCCGAGACGCTCGCGGAAACGCGCGTCGCGTTCCAGGGCGGGATCGGCTTGCAGCGGGTGGCCGTGCAGCCGCACGAGGACGGGACGGTCACGGTGGCGTTGTGGTGGCGTGCGGAAGCGACCCCGCCGACCGACTACAGCGTCTCGGTGTTTTTGTGGCGGGACGGGATCGCCGCTCAGCACGACAGCTATCCGGCGGAAGGGGCGGCACCGACTTCCACCTGGCCGCCGAACGCCTACATTTTCGACGCGCACACGCTCACTTTGCCGCCCGACGTGACGGGGAGCTATGAGGTGCGCGTTAAGCTGTATACGTGGTGGGACGGGGCCGTGTTGCCGCTCGCGGAGGGGGAAGTGCCCGTTGCGGGCGTGCGCGTTGGCGAGTGGACGGGGCCGTAGGGGCGGGGGCTTCGCCCCCGCGCCCCCAGCAGGGGTCATTCGACCCCTGCACCCCCCGCGAGCCGCGCTAACGCGCGCCTCGCGGAGCGAAGCGTGGGGACGCTTGCGGCGAGTGGGCCGTTGGGCGCGCCGCCTAGCCGCGCTGCGCGCGGCTGACGCGCGGCATTCGCCGCGCGTGGTGCGCCGAAAGGCGCACGGGCGGCGCGCCCCCACGACGGCGGACGCTCATCGGCGGTGGACGTTCCTCGACCGCTTAAGTCCCTCTGCTCCTGCCGCGCGGAGCGCGGCGGGGTCAAGGGGCGTCAGCCCCTTGCGGGGGCTGGGGGCAGCGCCCCCAGAATAGCGTAGCCGCACACACGCACAGAGAGGACATTTTGCCGCGTATGTTCATCCACAATCGCAACGAACTCAACGCGCGTCATATCGCGCTCCATCTGCTCACCGCCGCCGTGATCCTGCTCGCCATTGCGCTCATCGGCGGGCAAGCGCCCTCCACGCAGTCCATCGCGGCGGTGTTTGTGTTCGCGTTTGTGTGGTCACGCTCGGGGCGCAGTTTTCTACGCGACTTCGGGCTTTTCTTGGCGCTGCTGGTCGCGTACAAATACACACGCAACCGCGCCGATGACCTGGCCCCGGGCGCGATCAACGTCACCAACCTGATCGCGTGGGAAAAGACACTTTTCGGCGGCGCGTTGCCCAACTACGTCGTGCAACACCATCTCTGGGGGCAATGGTACACGCCCGCGCTGGACGTGATTTTCAACTTTTTCTACCTTTCGCATTTTTTCTCCCCGCTGGTGTTGGCGGTGGCGTTGTGGGTCTATCGGCAGAGCGCGTTTTGGCCGTATATGTGGGGCTTGGTGGTGCTTTCGTATGCCACCTTCTTTACCTATGTCCTCTTCCCCGCCGCGCCGCCCTGGTGGGCCACCCGCTCCGGCTATTTGACCGACCAACCG
>JALSSH010000513.1 GCA_026984385.1 Ardenticatenia bacterium
CAACCGGAGGCCGCACCGTAGCTGACGCCACCACCCGGCGTCGGCCCCAATCCCTCGCCTGCGGTTTGCGCGTCCACCACCACACAGCCCCGTTTTGGCGGCGGCACGACGTAGGTCAGACGCGCCACGCCGTGCCCAAAGAAGCCCTGCGGCGGTCCTTCCTCCAGGTCGGAGAAGACAAAGAGGCATTGCTGCCCTCGTTCGCGGAGGGTAGGTTCGGCGGCGCGCAAAGCGGCGGCGGTCAACAGCGCGGTGAGTGTGCCCAAGCTGTTGTCCAAGCCCGTGCCGACCACGCGCGGCCCTTCGCGTTGTGGCGGCGGCGCCATCAAGACGGTGTCGCGCCAGTCCAGCGCGCCGCGCGTCGCGGTAAAACGCAGCGTCGCCGAGCCGTCGTCGGCGGTGTGTGCGATCAGCGTGCCTTCTGCGCCGAGGGTCAAGCGCCCGTCTTGCACGCGCACGGCCTTGGCGGGCACGCGATATTCTCCTTGCGGGAAGCGCGTGGCGCAAATGGGGAAGAGCGCGCCGCTTTTGGCGTCCCGCACGCGGTACGAGGGGCGATCCATGTGTGCAACAATCACGATATCCGGCGTGTCACCTTCCGCGCCCACGCGCAACGCCAGGTTGCCCGTTGCGCCGAGCGTCCCCACGCGCCCCGCCAAGCCCAGTTCGGCGGCCTGCGCCGCGATCGTGTCCCCGATGGCGCCGGGCAGCGCCGCGCCGCCGGAAGGGGCGTGCGCGTTGAGCAAGCGCTCCAGCATCGGCCAGAGCGCGTCCATATCCCGCAGCGGCGGCAGTGTTTCCAGCGCTTGGCGCAACGCGGGCATAGCGCGGTCAATGTGTTCGATTAGCATGGTTGGCCTCATATTTCCTCGCCGAACGCGCTCAAAGCGGCGCTCAGCAATTGCACGGTCAAGGACAGGTCGCCCAGGTGGAGGGTTTCCAACGGCGCGTGCTTGCCACGCATGGGCACGCCGACCAGAACGCTCGGCACGCCCGCCCAAAGCGCCGTTCGTGCGTCGCTCATCAGCCCGCGTATGGCGTCTTCTTGATACGGGATGTCGTGCGCTTCGGCCACGCCGCGCAGCCACGCGCGCAAGTGTGGGGCAGCGTGCCAGCCGTTCAGCCCGCTGACGTAAAGGAACGCGCTCAACACCGGCCCCGCGCCCAAACGCACCGCGCCGCGCCCGCGCGTGTCCGGCGTGTCATAGCTCAGCGTGCCGTCTACGAAGATGGCGGTCTGTGGGGCCAGTGTGCGTAGCGCGTGCAGCGCTCCCGCGCAGGTGGTCTCCTCTTGCACCGTGCCGACCAGGTAGATCGCGGTGTCGGTTGGTGTGTGCTCTTGCCCCAACCATTGCCCCAACGCCAAGAGTGCCGCACATCCCGCGCGGTTGTCCAGGTAGGGCGCGCTGTAAAGCTGCGCGCCTTGCCGCACGCGCTGCGGCGCATAGGTCACCGGCGCGGTGGCCCGCACACGCGCGACATCCTCCGCCGCAATCTGCACGTAAAGCGCTTCTACGCTGGGGGGCGCTTCGCCCGCGCGCGCCAGATGCTGCGAGCGCACCCCGATCACGCCCGCGATCCCGGGCAGTTGTGGCACGTCGGCAGAGGTCGGCGTTTGCCAAATTTCCACCGCTGCTCCGGGCAACGCGCGCACGTTAACCCCACCCACTTGCACCACGCGCAACACCCCGTCCGGCAAAATGTGCTTGACCATCAACCCGACCGTGTCCATGTGG
>JALSSH010000514.1 GCA_026984385.1 Ardenticatenia bacterium
TATCGGTGGTGACCGCTTCCGGCACACCGACCACCCACCCGAACTCCACCACGCTTTTACGTGGGATACTGCGCTTCCCCTCGGTGATCAAAATGCCTTCGATATCGTCCATCGCGCAGCTTTGCAACAACTCGCTGATCGTTTCCGCATCGGAAAGGTTCGCGGTGCGTGCGATAAAGTCGCTGTCGGCGTTGATGCGGTTGGCGTTGAACTCTTGGCAGCCCGCACAAAGCGGCACGCCGTCGTCTTCCCGCAAAATGCGGAAGAGGTGTTCGGCCTGGATATGTTTGTACATATCCCCGCTGATGGCGTTGACGTTTTGCAAGCGGCCCTCTTGGTCTACGATGTTGACCATGCGCGTCTGGATTTGGTTGCCTTCGCCGCCTTCGTTGTTCAGACTGTGCATATCCAACGTGGCGCGGGCGCTGATCGAAAGGCTGTAAAGTGAGCGGGTCATGCGGTTTCCTCCTGATTTTCTGCTTGTTCGGTGGATTCATCTTCATCACGGGGCACACGGGCGTACCCATAGGCGATCAACAAGTTGGCGACCGTTTCTGAGCCGTACTCGTCGATCAGCCAAATGATGTCGTCAATGTCGGACGTTTTGACGCTGCGGCGGTAGGGTTTGGGGCGCGTTTCCATCACTTGGGCGTTTTCCGCGTTGTACTTGTGCAGGAAGTCGCTCAGGGCGGCGATGAAGGCTTCGGGGTAGCGGGCTTTGCGCGCCAGTTCCTGGCCCAGCCCATAGCGGACGTCATATTTGCGGTCACCTTGTTTCTTGCGATATTGTGCGGTGACGGTGCTTTGACGGATCGCATAGGCGATGTTTTGGAATCCTGGGGTTTCCAGGATACGCGAGAGGGGTTTTTCTGTGCTCATAATCAACCTTTCTATAAACTCAGTGCTCAACGGATAAGCGTACCGATTTTGCTCGCGCTGGCTGATGTAGTAGCCGGCGAAAGCGTTGGTGAAGCGGAAGAACGCGGCCAGGTCGTCGCCGGAGATGAAGTCCCGTAAGTGTTGCAGCAGCGTGAAAGCGTCGCTGTGCGACTCGTCAAACTGCCGCGCCACCTTTTCCAACTCGGTGAGCACACCGCAATCCGGATCGGTGTAAACGTTCAAATCGTCACGCGAGGTCACTTGCACCCACCCCGGAAGCGCGATAAACGACATATTCATCGTGGCGGCGGCGTTGCCCAAGTCCTTGTAAAAAGCTGTGTCGAACCCTGCTACAATGTGTTTGGGGCTTTGACGGCGGAGCAAACGCAACACGAGACTTTCCTCGCGCTGGGCGTGCTCCAACAGCCTCTGCGTGTAACGCAGCGCGGCCAGGATATCGAACTTGGTTGACGTTTCCGCCGACATGCTCGCCCGAAAGTCGCTCATCACCGCCCCGCTGGTGGAAAGTGCCAGCTCTCGCGGGGCGAGCACAAACGTTTTGCGATCCTTTGCGCCGCGCACGGTGCGCGTGAGGGCGGCTTCGTAAAAACCCACCGCCTTCAGCCACTCCACCAGCCAAAAGTTCGGGATGTTGCCGATGCTGAGACCGTCGGCCTTAGATTTGTTCTGCCCCTTGCCCTGGTCGGGGTTGTAAAGCTGTAGACAGGTGGTTTCCGCTTTAATATCTTTTGGCGCGCCCAGTTGTTTCCAGCCAGCCAACGCCGCTGCGTAGTCGTTCGGCGTGGCGCTGTGCAACGCCAAGAGCAGCTCCAGCGCCGCGCTTTGCAGCGCCTCCAAGCGCCACCAGTCCACCACCATACGGTTATAGCCGCTCAACGCGCCCGGGTTGATCGCGCGTTCGATCTCCCAGTACGACGGCAAGGGCGGTAGATTTTCTGCGCCGGCCTTACGGGCGGCGTAGTACAAATTGACTCGTTCCCGATCCGCTGCGTAGTCCAACGCGGGGATGTCTTCCGGCAGTGAAGCGGCGTTCTTCTCCGTGCGGATCGCCGGAATCGGGCTTATGCGAGCGACGGCAAGCGTTTCGACGGTGGCGTGCTCCAAAGGTGGCGAGCACGTCAGGTGAAAGTAGCTGCCGCGATCGGTGATAAGCACATTACCTCTGCTCGGCTCTTGGCGTTCCAAGAGGTCGGCCAGCACCCGCGCCAAGCCGAAGGCGGTCAGCGTGTCGGCGAAGGTGCGGCTAACCTTGTCTACGAAAAACTGGCGGTATACGTCCATAGCTTCTCCTTCCAAGACAAACGGAGTTCTCTTTTACATGATCTGTAATGTTCCTAATCGCGTTCCCTCCTGGTCGGCTCTGCGCAACACGCGCACGATCAATACATACGCCCAAAATGCGCTCAAATCGCGTTCCGGTTGTGCGATGATGTCCCTAGCGCCCGCGTCGGCAGGCATGGGTTCTTCCACGCCCAGCAACTCCAACGGCACGTCTGCCAATTGCGGCACGCGGACATGACGAACTGCGTCCGCAAGCAGCCGAAAGGCGCGGTTCATTTCCGAAGTGGGAGCGTGGTGGCGAGCAATCGCGCTGAAGGCCGCGTCTGTGAGCGGGTGCTCCGGCCCGAAAGCCTGCGCCAAAGTGGGTAACACCGCCAGCGCCCCTTCGACCGCGTGCCAGGGGCGGCGGGGCATTTGCTGTTCGACAGCGCGGTGCTCCGCTGTAAAAAGATCGGTGTGGGCGTAGGCTTGGTCTGCTTGGGTGGCACGCCCGATCCGTTTTTGATAGTCGCGCACCCAACGTTGCCACTTGGTATTGAGCTTGCCCACATCGTGGAGCAAGACGGCCAGCTCTGCCGCGTGGTGCACGCTGCCCTTCGGCCATCCGTAGCGTTGTTCCAAACGCTCCGCCGCCCAGACCATCTCACGCCAAAAGCTCTCCTCCCCGGCAAACGCCGCTTCGTGAACCAGCTCGATATGCTGCTCGTAGGTCTCCAGGCGATAGGTATGTCCGTTGGTGTCTCTCTGCTTAGGCGCTGGCGGTTGAGCCTGCCACGCCCCGCCTTGCTCCGGTAAAAAGCCCTGTTCCGGATCGTAGGTTGCCAGGTCCGGGTGCACAACGACGAGCGACGATCCCCACGCGCTTTGCGGTGTGCACAGCGGCTCCCAAACATAAGGGGACTGGTTGGCCTGGACAAGGTCGTTGTAGGCGTCCTTGTCCTTCACCCGCTGGAGGTAATAGATCGGCGTGTCGAGATCCAACTCGTCGGCTCTTTCCAGCCAGTGCTTGATGTACTTTTGCGCGGTGCCCGGGTGCAAGCCGAACGATGGCACGTTAAAAGGCGCCGCGAGCAGCGCATCCGGTTGGGCATGGATAATGATTTGTTGCTGTTGGATATCGCGAATGAGGTTACGCGCGTCCTCGCCCTCGTCCCCACGCATAACGGCGAACATCCGACGGCGGTGGCTGGAGGACGCGGCGCGCAGCTCCTCAATGATGGCGCGGTCACGTGGGCCGTGCACTTCGGAGATCACGTTTAGTTCCTCGCGGTAGTTCAAGGCGGCCCCGTCACGTGCGCGGAACTCTTGGAGTGTGCAGCTAAACTCGTCCTCTTGCTTTTTGTACGGCATCACGTTTTCCAGCAAGTCAAGCGTTTCGCCGTCGCCCGGGCTGTAGGCGTATCGGTAGATGAAAACGTCGCCCTCGTCTCCCTCATAGCGCGCACAACGCCCGGCTCGTTGCACAATGGCGTTGGCGGGGGCAAGCTCGGTGTGTAGGGCCGTGCTGGTGATGTCCACGCCCACCTCAATAGCCTGGGTCGAGACGACAATCAAGCTGCCCTCTTGGCGTCCGTTTTTGCCAAAGTAGGCATGGATTTCCGCCTCGATGCGGTCGCGGTCTTCGCGCAAAAAGCGGCTGTGCAACAGCAACACGCGCGTATCTGTGCCGTGTGTCGCTTCACGGAGCTGTTGATATATCCAGCGCGCGCGGTCCACCGTGTTACAGATCACTAGAGAGCGGTCTTGGTGCTGCTCCAAAACATGGTGTGCTGAAAGCGGGGCGTCTTCCACCACGTGATAGCGGCGCGTTTTGCGTTGCGGGGGAAGCGCTTGGAGCTGTTCCAGTTCTTCCGCACTGCCCGGCACGATCACCGCGCCCAGCTCTTCGGCCAGCGCTTCGAGCATCGGGCCGCTGAAGGTGGCCGTCATCAGTACAAAGGGCACCATGCCGCTCAGCATTTGGAGCATGTGCAGCGTCGTTGGCAGCGTGGAGACGGGGTCGTAAAGGTGAAATTCGTCAAAGACCAGGTACGCAGAGAGCACCGCTCCGGCGTTAAGATTGGCTTGGCTGTGCGGCAAGCTGTACGGAGAAAGTAAAAAACTGCTCAGCGTCTGGTCAATGGTGGCAAAAACCAAGTTGGAAGCCAACAGCCGATCGTCCGGACGGTCACCGGTTTGGATGGCAACGGAAATATCCAGGCCATATTCCCGATTGTAAGGCTCGACGGCTCGCTTATATTCGCGCACGAACTGCTTAGCCAGCACACGCATCGGCACGGAGTAAATGCACTTGTGCGGGAAGCTGTTGTGTCGCGGCGATTGGTAATCTTGCGCTTCCAAAAACGGGTACAGCGCGGCCCGTGTCTTGCCGGAGCCGGTCGGCGCTTGCAAGATAACGCTCTGGCCCTCGGCCAAAAGGTCAAAGACGCGCTCTTGGTGCGGCCAAAGTTTTATACGCATTTAGTCCTCCCCAAAAATATCTGCAAAACGGGCGTGTTTGTCCTCATCGTCTGCGCGGGACGTGCGCCAACCGTAAAGATAGGCCCAACGCCGCGCTTCACCAGAGAGGCTTTCGCGCAGCTCTTGCGGGGCCACCACTTCACAATTGGCGCCCCATGTTCTGATCCAGGGCAAAAGGTCGGTGGTGTCGGCAACTTCGAAGGTGGCGAGCAAATACCCTTCGCGTTCGTCGTCCCAAGTGAGCTGCTGAGAGGGATGCCAATAGGTTTCTTGCACACGTTTGGCTACCGAAGGATGAAAACGCAGCACGACCTGCACCGTCTGCTCACCGTAATAAATTGACCACGCATTGCGCAGCAGCTCTACGCCGGGGAAGTCCGCCGGAATGACGTATTCGCTGCGGAGTAACTCGGCCTGGGCGATGCGCTCGATCTTATAGGTGCGCAGCGTGTCCACGACGCTGCTATACCCGATGGCATACGTAGCAAACCCAATGGCGGAAGGTTCGAGCAAATACGGCGAAAACGTTGTCCGAAAAGGTCGTCCACGATAGGGATGGTAGACAATTTCCATCTGACGACGATAAAGATAGGCGCGCATCATGGTGCGAAAGATGTCCTCGTAGTCTGAGGACATGGGGCGATTAGCCAGTTCCTGAGCCGCATGGTAGATATCCTCGCTCACGCCGGCGTCGCTGCTGAGCACTTCGGCGAGCTTCACGAGCACATTTTCCGCAGCTTCGTTGCGCTTGTCGCTGTGTTTGACAAACAACCGTGCCGCCAAGTAGAGCGTCATGGCTTCTTCCGGTTGAAGCTCAATGGGACGCAACACCATCGGTTGGCGTGCGAGGGCGTACCACAGTGGCCCGTCCTTTTCCACGCGCCCCTGGGTTTCCAAATCGCGCAAATAGTTGTTGACCGTGCGGCGGTCAAAGTTCAGGGTCTCGGAAATTTCACGCTCGGTCAGTCCCTCGGAGCGCCGCAATAGCGCCTCTACGCGCCGCAAACGCTCCAATTTGGTGTGTTCCGGTATACGTGCCATAAGCCCCTCCGCGTTAATTATACGTCTTACTTTACTAGGGTAGCGCAAATCTCCGCCATGTCTACTTTTAGTGTAAAGGCGAGTTGGAAATTATTTTTCCAAGCCTCCCCAAAAGTCACTGTTAACCATGCGGGAGGTGCTTTTTGGAGAGGGGCGGTTAGCGTGTGGCGTGGGATATTTTCCGTGTGGGGGGCTTTGGGGCAGGTTTTTGAGGTTGGGGTAAGCGTGAGGGTACGAGAGTGCTGAACGGGCAAGTTAGGGAAGGTTTCTTGGGTTGATGGCAGTAAGCGATCGATCCGGCCACAAGATTAACCAGGAAGTTAGCGATGTTGCGGTGGCGTGTGTGTTCAGTATAACCTTATCCAAGTTCAACTACGTACTTCGACAGCGTCGACGAACTCTTGCTTTCACAAACGTTGTTCCCAGATCGGCTCGAAAACACGGCTTTTATCCCAAACTCAGGCTATCTAATCTTGATAAAGGGGTGCATTCCAGATTTAGGCACAACGCTTGCAGGCGTTCTCTTGCGGGGTTGTGGGCAGCGCCCCACAAAAAACTTGCCCCTGGACTTGGAATGCACCCTGGATCACGTTTTTTCGCCCTATTTTCGCGTCGAAAGCGCGTTTTGCGGGTTCTATGCGAAAATCGGCGCTCCGTGTTATAGAGCCGCTAGGGGTACTAGAGATTGCATAACAAGAGTTTTTTTGGTCCCCTTAATATGGATAGTCTCACTCTGGCTGCAGATTTCGCGCTTAAGAAGTGGATGACAAAGACTTCCGCGATAGCACCTCGTCCATTTTCAACAGGGTGAGCTGCGCCGTGCCTGGCATAGGTCGCCCATTCTCGTCTCGCTCCGATGCTTGATAGCTCAGTAGGCAACCGCGTTCTCGCGCCGCCAACATCAACGCCAGCGAAAACGTCTTCAGCCCTGCCGTCACATCAACGTCAATGGCCTTGGCCGCATACGGCAGTTCTTCGATCTTTTGCAGCGTGCGTGTGTAAATTTCCGCGATGTCCTCTACGTTATCCACCGGCACCAACGTCAACAACGCGTCAGGGGCCAACTCCATATCGTTGGGATACGTTTCGGCCAACCATTGCCGCAAAGCATTGAGTGCTCTTTGCACGCCTTCGTTTTCCGGCGTGCACACCAAAACCAGACGCTGCAACCGCTTGGCGTGGTGTTGCACCAGGTTGGTCACCAGGTCTAAGTTCCACATATTCTTGCCCGCTGGGTCCAGTGGAGAAAGCGCTGTGACCACAGCTTTACAGCGCGGCACACTCGGTTGCTGCTGCAAACGGGTGCGCACATTGTAAGGGCGTGTCCACTGCCAAGCCAATACATACGACACGGCGACTACGGCCAGAAAGCCCATCAAGCGTAAGGCTGTCGCCTGTGTAAAACCGTTCGTGATGCCATCAACCACAGCGGCAAGTACCACAGTACTCGATGCTGTGATCGCGCCCTCTTCTTTCCACTGCTTCACACGCTTCTTCAGCCCGTTGGACATGTTTTCTTTTCCTTTACTGCACTCTACACGCTAAACGATCTCATTCAGCGACTTGCCGTTGAAAAAGCCGTAGCCTGCGGCAGTCTTGCCGCCTGCGCCTAACCGTGTCAATGCTCCCCTCAGCCAATCTCGTGCTGCACCTAGGGCCATTTCAATATCCTTCTTCTTCATATCCTTAAAGGCAGCCCTACGCGGCAATAGCCCAAAGGCAAACAGCCAACCTTTTTCTATGTTCAACGACTTCCAGGTTGGAAAAGTTTGCCCATAGTAGATAGCATCTAAAAAGCTCACTGCACCACTTTTCCCTTGTGCACCAAAAACACACCGAAAGCGTTCGAGTTTCTCTTCTGTCTCGGGATCAATATCTGCCTTGACTATTTTCCGTACAGCATCCAGAAGAGACGGACTACCTTCGTCCAAGTTGTCGGGAACTGGAAAAGAAGCGAGTACATCGTCCAACTTGTTCAGTTTTTGTATGTGATCTTGCTCCTTTTTTCCTCTATACTTCCTCTTCTTGTTCAATGGAATTGAGATACCAAGACGGCGCCCAATTTCAATAAGTGCCCACGCACGGGCCACACCTTTCACCGTTGTTCCAGGGATGTACGGCAGACTGATATTTCGTTCTAGAACAAATTTCTTCGTCTGTAGAACGTGAGGAATTCCTATGCCTATTGCCAGCCTACTTTTCGTTGTGATAGCGAAGGCTGTGCCGCCCTCAGCACGAACGAGTGCCAGCCAACGTTGTTGACGCGCAACCATTAGGTCTATATCGACGTGTTGCTCTCTTCTATCAGCAAGATGCTTCAGCCATGCTCCTTTGCCTTTGCCGGAGAAAATAGCACGTTCAGGAACGTATTTGTCCAGGATCAGGCCCAAGTTTTGGCAACCCTTCAAGTTGCTTTCCAACAACTCGCGTGATGGTCTGGGGAGCGCTTGGTTGGTCATTCGTCATTCCCCTCCTTGCTCCCCCAGTCCCTCG